>JAUIFW010000059.1 GCA_030430105.1 bacterium
GTTCGTATCCACTGTTGTGGCACCAAAATATTCCACACTTCCTGATATAGAGCAGGAACTTCCTAGAAGTCATTTGAGTTTTTGGCTTGGACATCGGTGGGTGGAAGAGCAGCCTTATATAGCCTATGAGAATCTTGCCTCACAATTGAAATCTGTGGGGACAGATCATGTATATGTCCATGTGGGCCCTCTAGAGGGAGATGGTACCTTGCCTCCAGAGAGGTATGCGTATGCAAAGGACTTTGTGGAAGCGATGGATGCGCTGCACCCGGAAATGCTTGTCTATGCATGGATTGGGCAGGTGCGTGATATATGGGGAGGTCCTATGCGACTTCATAGTCAGACGAGAGATGCTATAGCGGATTCCTCAGAGGCTCTATTGGCACTTGGTTTTGATGGAATCCATGTGAATGTAGAACCTATTCCTACAGGTGATGAGCAAGTATTGGCCTTGCTCCGTTTGCTTCGTGTTGTGGTGGACAGGGAGGGAGCATTGCTTTCTATTGCTGCGGATGATGTGGAACCACTTCCTGCTACGGCAGCTCTTTTGGAGAGTTGTTGCCGGGAAGTCTCTCTTTGGACGATTGAATACTTTAAGGAGGTTCTCGCACTTGTCGATGATATTGCGATCATGACCTATGACTCTACATTGAAGGAAAGCTACTTGTATGCGTGGTATGTAAGCATGGTTATGGAGCGGGTTGCCTCTGTGGCTTATGGAAAGAGCATAGCAGTGGGGATTCCCACATATGAACAAGGGAGAAATTTTGATCCAACGGCTGAGAACCTATATAGTGGGCTTACTGGTTATTTGCAGGCCTCTGATCAGGCTCGATCTATGGTAGGGCTTGCAATATACTCACTCTGGGAAATGGATGAGGAGGAGTGGGAATTACTCTATAGTACATGGTCATATGACACAGAAGGATAAAGGGAAGGGAAAGAAAAAGGCTACATCTTCAAAAGTGAAGGCCCCGCTTGCTGGAACTACTACTAGGCAGCGAGTTGTGCAGATTGTATTGGGGCTAGCTCTTGGTCTCGTTGCGGTCTTGCTAGGTGTACTTCTTGCGCAGCGGATTTTCGCTGTGGAACCTTTGAAGGACTTTCGTGCGGAGGGACTGGAGCTTGTAGTACGTATGGATGTGAACGAATACTCACTGCAGCAAATGGATGCATTGCGGGCTATGGAGCCGCAGTTGCAGATAGAGGCTACACAACTATTTGGTACGGAGGATGTGACAGAGCTGTTTGAGATCCTTGCTTCTTCTGTTTCTAGAATTACATTTCTTCAATATCGAGATGCTGGGTTCTTTCTTGTGGAGCCTCGTTCAGCGGAGGACATGGAGGTAATTCGCCCGCTTTTAGGTGCAGTCTATCCAACCCTGCTGGAAGATTCGTATCTTGTCGTAGGGATTGATTCACAGGAGATGCTCTCGATGTATCAGGGAGATGGCTCTGGACTTCTTGGTAGTCTTCATATGAGAGCCTGGGATGCAGGAAGCTTGCTGACCTTTGAATCACTATCTTCTGATCCATGGCTTCGAGCTCTTGATGTGGTAGATGGAGAGGGAGGGTTTCGTCCTGTACTTTTGCAGACCTTTGCAGGTGCTGTGGATATGCTGAGTGGGTCACTTTATGTGACAGAGGATGGGTATTTTGCTCGTGGACTTTGGGCATATCCGAAGAGCACGGTTGCTCTTTCCGGACATATGATCGACACCACCCTCATGCAAAAGCTTCCGGCTCAGCCTGAGATAGCTGCAGCGCTGGCTATGGATGAGCGCACGGTTGCTTCGTACTTGCAGATGCTGTCTGATGTGGTGTCTGATCAAGGACGAGTGTTTGTACGACAGATTTTTGATCGAGTGCTACGAGAGTATTTCCTTGTACATTCTTTGGAGCAATGGCTCGGAAGCTTGGGATCTCTTGATGTGGGAATCGCTTTTCTCGAAGGAGACCCATATTTTGTAAGCAAGGGGCTTGCTAATGAAAAACTCTTTGATCAATTTGTAACGGGGACATTATTCCGAACGGGTATGCAGCAGACTGAGGTGCTTTTGCCAGATCGTACCAAGGGTGCGATGATTTCCTTGAACAAGGATCACGTATCCGTTGCCGATAGGTCGGGTTCAGGCACCCTCATGAAGGAAGTGCGTGTAGGCGAAGAACCACTTTTTTATGCTATAGAAGAGGAAGATATCTTGCAGGTAATGCCATCGATGGATGGTGAGGTAGATTTGGAGTTTGATACAGCACGTTGGTCTACGTATTTCACGTCTTCGTATCATGGTCTTTTACGCTTTATGGTCGAAGGCTACATGGTATCTGCTGGGTACCGAGGTTTCGAGGATCACCTACAGTGGGAGGTGCTTATAACCCCAACTCCTGATGACACACAGGAAACCACCGATAGATCTGAGGGATGATAGAGAGGAGATAGGTACGCCTTCTCCTTCTCATGAGCCCGTATCAATGGACTCTAGACAAGAGACCTTGCTTCGTGTTGCTAGAAAAATTGTGTACCCTCTCTCTAGGCGATTTCCAAAATTCTCCAGGAAATCTGTGGGGGCTGGAACTAAGCATTTCTTTGTGTTTTTGCTTATTGGAGCGTTTTTAGTGGGGGTGGGATGGATCACGGTTATGGCCCAACGAGGTACTGAAGTGGTCGAGACCTTTTCTTCGCTCGGAACTACGATAGAGCGAGGTGTTACTGCCATACGTTCCAATGTTTTGCAGGGAAATACTTTGCAAGCCTCTGAAGAGCTTAGAAAGCTTCATAGTGAGATTGTGGATGCGAGGGAGCATTTACCGTCACGGTATTATTCTGCCTATGGAGATGGGACGCTACTTTCCAAACTCAGTACTTTATTTGAAGTAGAGGAACTGCTTTATGATGCAGGATTGGTTGGGCTGGAACTTGTGGGAAGTGGCTTTCGCTTTGTGGCAGATGTAAGCCAGCTTTCGCCTGAGGAGCTTTCAGAGCGCTACACATCTTTGACCTCCTTTCTTTCATTTCATATAGCAAGGGTAGAAAAAGAAGTAGTGCCAAGGGTTCAGGAGGCAGATCGTCTTCTTCAAAAACTTGCTATTGATGAGCTCCCAGAGGAGCTGCGAGAGAAAGTGCGAAGTTTGGCTACGTTGGTAGGAGGTCTTTCTGAGGGGGGGGCGTTGCTTGTGAAGCATGCTCCAGTCTTTTTAAGCCTTCTTGGAGACCAGTATCCAAAGAACTATGCAGTGTTGTTTCAAAATAGTAACGAGGTGCGGCCAACGGGAGGTTTTGTAGGATCCGTACTGTATATCAAGCTCAATGATGGATGGTTTGAGCGTTTTGAGATGGAGGATATTTATCTAAAGGATAATCAGGTGGCTGAGCGGCTTCCTGCTCCGCAGGGTCTTGCTCGGATTACGCCGTACTTTGGGATGAGAGATAGTAACTATTGGCCAGATTTTCCCACCTCTGCGCGTCAATTCATGTGGTTTTATGAGCGAGAGGGGTATGGGACCTTGGATGGTGTCTTTGCACTTACGGATGAGAGCTTAGTTCGCCTTTTGGAGCCTATTGATGGGCTGGAGCTGGCGGGACAGCGCTTGGCTCCCTTTTTGACACCTCTTTTGCTTTCTACTGTGGTAGAGAGCAAGGTGGATGGAAAGGAACCTAAGCAGATTCTCTTTGATCTCCTGCCTGAGGTGATCTTGAAGTCTGTACGTTCACTTTTGGATAATCCGCAGGATATGCTGGCATGGATTCGTAAGGAGCAGGAGGAAAAACGACTACTTGCGTATTCTAGACATGAGCGAGAGCAGCAGCTGTTTCAAGAGATAGGTGTGGATGGTGCATTTCCTCTTACGCAGGTGCGGGATGGCTATATGCATGACTTTTTGGAACTTGTGTATACGTCGTATTCTGCCAATAAGAGTGATTTCTTTATGAGTGAGCGGGTGTTTCATGAAACAGAAATTACGTCTTCCAATGAGGTGCTTGTGACATTGACGTTGTTACGTACTCATCGCTACGACGCTGGGTGGGATGGATTTATTCGAGATATGGTACTTCAGGTGACTGGGGAGCCTGCTAGCGAGAAACTTATGGATATACTGGGCGCAGGAACAAACCGGCAGTACCTTCGAGTCTATGTGCCCAAAGGAGCGACTCTGCTTAGTTTGGAGCAGCGAGGTAGCTCTGGTACGTTTACAGATCTAGACCGTGTGGATATATCTCAGGACTTTGGACGATCTGTCTTTGGTTTGTATTCTGAAGTGCCTGCTGGAGAGGAGGAGAGGGTGGTGCTTACCTACCGTTTACCTCAGCCGCTATATGATGTGCGTGGAGTGGACGCGCAGATAGAAAAACAGCCTGGAGGAAGAAATCTCGTGATTACAAAAGAACTCATTGTAGATGAGGACAGGCGTATACAAGGGTTTGAGCGGGATGGAGACTTTTATAGTACTGGTGAACGTACCCTTAGTCATACGTTCCTACTTCAGGGAAGTCACCGAGCTATCGTGGATATTGAGTAATTACTCTATAGCGTCTGGGAATAGTCGCTTGTACATGGCTTTGAGTCTGTCGATGGCCATATGAGCAAGGTCGAGGAGCATGTTGGCAAACTCACGTTTCCGCTCTATGAGTCTTGCTAGATGGTTGGCGTTGGGTTTTTTTTGATTCTTGAGTGTGGATATTTCCGTGTCTAGCTCTTGCATGATGGATCGAAGCTTTGGCCTCAGCTCTGATTTGAGCTCCTCTTCTGTTGTAGGAACCTTATGATGTTTTCTGTCATCCTGAGTGGTACTTCTTCCTTTGCCTTTTCCTTTAGTCCTTTGTATAGTCCCTCCTGTCTGCTTCTTGGCAGTTTCCATCGCTTTATGTTCTCCTTGTTCTACCGCTTTCTCGATTCTACCAGCAAGAGACTCCTGAAGCTTTTCTCCCTTGTTTGGAACTTGCTTCTCAGGAGCGCTAACTGAATGCTGGTCTAGGTTTGAGGGTAGTATCTCTGCCATTTCTTACGGTAGTATATCTTATTATTATACCACAAAAATCGCAATATTTCCATATTGCCACTCTTAGTATACCTGCTCGTTGACATATCTCAAGGGGTCGGGTAGGTTTCTCCCGTATTATAGATCCGATTCATGATTGAAAAATTAGAGCAGATAGCAAAGGAATATGCGGATATTGAGGCGCAAATGATGGACCCTGAGACTTCTCAGGACTATCAGCGTTATTCGGATTTGGCGCAGCGAAAGAAGGGACTTGATGACGTTATGGAGCTCTATACGGAGTTAAAGGGGGTGCTTGCTGCCAAGGATGAGGCGTTGCAAATGCTTGAGCATGAAAAGGATCCAGATTTTGTGGAGATGGCAAAAACGCAGCTCTCTGATTCAAAACAGCGAGAGGAGGAGTTGTATGAAGAGCTAAAGGTAGCGCTTCTACCGAGGGATCCACATGATATGAAGAATGTGATGCTTGAGGTGCGTGCGGGTGCTGGAGGTGAGGAAGCAGCACTTTTTGCCAATGAGCTTCTTCGTATGTATACGAGATTTGCGGAGCAGAAGGAGTGGAGTGTGGAGGTGATGAATCTCATGTATACAGGGACCGGAGATGGGCTGAAGGAAGCGGTTATCAAAATTTCTGGAGATGAAGTGTATAAGCATCTCAAGTTTGAAAGTGGTGTACATCGTGTACAGAGAGTTCCTTCCACAGAAAGTCAGGGGCGGATACATACCTCAGCAGCTTCTGTAGCAGTACTTCCTGAGGCGACGGAGGTGGATGTGGATATTAAGCCAGATGAGCTAGAGATCACCACGTGTCGTGCTTCTGGAGCAGGTGGGCAAAAGGTCAACAAGACTGATTCGGCAGTGCGGATGCTTCATAAGCCATCTGGACTGGTAGTGGAGTGTCAGGATGAGCGTTCACAGCACAAAAATAAGGATAAGGCCCTTCGAATTTTGAGATCCAGGCTTCTTCAGATGGAGGAGGAAAAACAAGCCAAGGAGCGAGGTGATATGCGAAGTTCACAGATTGGTTCTGGAGACCGAAGCGAGAAAATTCGCACCTACAATTTCCCCCAAGATCGTGTGACGGATCACCGAATCAAGCAAAGTTGGAGTAACTTGCCTGGAATTATGGATGGG
>JAUIFW010000060.1 GCA_030430105.1 bacterium
GGGTGGGGCGGAAGTCTGCCCAGCGACTTGTACAGCATTTGCTCAAGGAGTCAGATATGAAGGTGGCGCGGTTTTCTGATGCAGTGGGAGAGCTCAAGGCTTCTGTGGGGTTTTGTCGTCAGTGTTTTCATATTACGGAGAAGGAGCAGGAGAAGTGCGTGATTTGTAATGATGAGGCAAGAGATCCACGGGTGATTTGTATTGTGGAAGACTTTATTGATGTCTTTGCCTTTGAAAATACCAAGCTTTTTAAAGGGGTCTACCATGTTCTGCATGGTGTGCTTTCACCAGTCAATGGTGTTGGTCCGGATAAGCTTACGATGGCTGCTTTGGCAGAGCGACTGAAGCACGCGGAAATTCAAGAGCTTATTATTGCTACGAACCCTACTATGGAGGGAGAGGCTACTGCATTGTATATTCGCAATAACTTGCCAATCGCTGAGGATGTGACGGTATCCCGTATTGCAAAGGGAATGCCTATGGGAGGTAATATTGATTATGCGGATGAGGTGACCCTAGGGAATGCGCTTGAGCGTCGAAGTAGTATGTAGTACTACGTACTTGCTCGTTTGAGTGACTTTTGCGTACCATAGTTTGTAAGATTCTATATGCTGGGGCAAAGGGAGGATTTGCTATGAATACAAAAATTTTTGCTCTTTTAGTCTTTTGTGTCTCTTGCACGCCGCCGGTGCAGCCGCCTACGCCAAGTGAACGCTTGGCATCGAAGGTTCGTGAGGTGTCTGGTGATGTTTCTCGAGGTGTTGAAAACTTGTACCGTGTGGGGAAGAAGCTTGGAAACCTTGCTGTGGATGCGGTGGAAGTGGCTACGGATAAGGCGCAGGAAGCGCTGGATAGAGTCAAGGAGGAGGACGAGGAGTGATCGGTGTGGGGCTGTGCCCCATGCCGTGTTTTTTGCATGCTAGAGCTTTTGGCTCTTGAAGCATGGAAGGCTCTGTTTGCTTTGCTTGGAAAAAGGCTTTGCTGAAGAGGGGGTGCCTGGCAAAATGCCTTTGTACTTTATGAACAACACTATGTCGACATCGATTTTTGTGGGAGTAGCTTGGCCCTATGCATATGCTCCTTTCCATGTAGGAAACTTGTATGGTTCGCATTTGCCTGCGGATGTATTTTCTCGTTTCCAAAAGCTTTGTGGTAATCAGGTGATGATGGTGTCAGGAAGTGATTGTCATGGAACACCTATTACGCTTGCTGCAGAGAAGGAAGGAGTAAAGCCTGAAGAGGTGGCTCAGAAGTATCATGCAATTAATACAAAACTTCTTGAGGAGCTCCATATTGAGTATACAAACTGGACGACGACCCAGACTGATACCCACACCCGGGTGGTGCAAGAAATGTTTCTCGACCTTTTGCGGGAGGGCTACATTGTTTCACAGGTTGCGAAGCAGCTGTACTCGGAGTCGGAATCTAAGTTTATGCAGGATCGTTATGTGGAGGGATCATGTCCTCATTGTGGTGCAGAGGATGCCAGGGGGGATCAGTGTGATACTTGTGGTCGCGTGGTGGACGCACTTTCGCTTGGTTCACCTCGTTCAAAGACCACGGGAGAGGCTTTGGTGGTGAAGGAAACGGAGAATTACTATCTCGATTTAGAAAAACTGCAGCCAAAGCTTGAATCTTGGCTTGAGGGGCAGCGAGGAACATTCCGGGAGTGGGCACTGAGTGAAACGCTTGGTTGGATGAAGGAAGGGCTTCGGCCTCGAGCCATTACGAGAGATATGGAATATGGAGTTGCGTTGCCTGTGGATGAGATTCCTGAGGAACAGCGTATTTCCAATATTGAAGGTAAAGTGCTCTATGTCTGGTTTGAGGCGGTGACAGGGTATCTTAGTGCCTCAGTGGAGGCCTCTACACTTGAGGGTGAAGGTCTTGGGTCTCAAGGCTTGGGTCAGGACGGGTGGAAGGAGTTTTGGATAAATGAGGATGCTGAGCATTATTACTTTATTGGAGAAGATAACTTGGTGTTTCATACTATCAACTGGCCGGCACAGCTCCTTGGAACCGGGAAGCCTTATCATTTGCCGACGAATGTCTTTGCCAATAAGTATTTGATGCTTGAGGGGAAGAAGATAAGTAAGTCTAAGAATTGGATTGTGGATACTGAACATCTTCTTGAGAATTACCCTCTCGATAGTGTTCGGTTCTATCTTTCGTATATCATGACGGGAGATAATCAGACCAATTTTAGATGGGAGGATTTTTACAATGTGAATAACGGCGTGCTTTTGGCTAAGGTTGGGAACCTTGTGAATAGGGTGCTAGCGTTTACTCTAAAAAACTTTGGGCGTGATCTCGCTGCACAGGGGCATGTTTTTGAAGAGGAGGTTCGTAGTGAAATCGAGAAGGCGTATGAGGAGACGAAGCATTTATATGCACATTCCCACGTGCGTGAGGCGGTGCTTCGAGCGGTGGAGCTTGCAGAGTTTGGCAATGAATATTTGACCAAGCATGAGTTTTGGAAACTTGTGAAGGAGGATAAGGAGGCGTGTGCGGGGATTGTGTATAACGCTCTTGGTATTGTACATGCGCTTCGTGTGTTGCTTGCCCCAGTAATGCCTGACTTCTGCCAGAGACTAAACGAACTTTTGGGGTATGAGGGAGTATTGCAGCAGGAAGGGGTTGATGTATGGAATTTTGAGGGGATTGCGAAGGAGCTTCTGCTTGCTGAGAAGGTAGCGCCACTTGTGGAGAAGTTTGATCCTGAGATGGTGGAGAAGGAGATGGAAGGGCTTGAGGGATAGGTTTTGGGTCCTAGGTCTTGGGGCTTAGGTCTTAGGTCTCCAGGATTTGGAGGAAGTAAAAAAAGCATGGCTGGGAGCTATGCTTTTTACTTGAGGGGATGGTTTTAGACGTTGAATTTGAAGAGTACGGTGTCTCCGTCTTGCATGACGTATTCTTTTCCTTCCATGCGGACCTTTCCTGCTTCTCTGGCTTTTGACCAACCGCCGTTGTCTGCTAGATCTTTCCAATGTACGACATCTGCCTTGATAAAGCCTTTTTCAAAATCCGTATGAATCACACCTGCAGCTTGTGGTGCAGTCCATCCCTTGCGGATAGCCCAGGCACGTACTTCTTTTTCTCCTGCGGTGAAGTAATACATGAGGCCTAGGGTGTCGAAGGCTACCTTGATCATGGTGTCGAGTCCTGACTCTGTGAGCCCTAGGTCTGCTAGGAACATGGTTCGCTCCTCTTTGGTAAGGTCTGCAAGTTCCTCTTCTAGCTTGGCGCTGATAGGGAGGACAGCAAAGCTTGGGTCGAGCCCTAGTAGCTCATGGAGGTTTTTATTAGATACTTCTGTAAGCTCATGCTCCCCCATATTTGCTGCGTAGATGAAGGGTTTCCTCGTAAGGAGGAAGAGTGGGCGAATGAGGTGCTCCTCCTCTTCAGACAGTTCCACAGTAATAGCTAAGTCACCACGCAGTAGGGCATCTTCAACTTTGCTCAGTGGTTCCATCATCTTTTTGGCCTCCTTGTCTCCAGTCTGTGCTTTTTTATCATACTTTCCCTTGGTTTTTTGAAGGGTCTCTAGGTCTGCCAAAATCAGCTCAGCGTTGATAATGTCGATATCTCTCCTTGGATCAACGGAGTTTTCTACGTGGGTGATGTTGGTGTCGTCAAATACTCTCACTACCTGCAGTACGGCATCCACTTCTCGTATATGAGAGAGAAACTTGTTCCCTAGTCCTTCTCCTTGGGATGCACCTTTTACGAGTCCCGCAATATCAACAAACTCTACGGTGGCTGGGATGACTTTCTGAGCCTTTACCGCGAGTTCTAGCTCCTTCATACGGTGATCCTGGATTTCCACAATCCCCACATTGGGTTCGATGGTACAGAAGGGATAGTTAGCCGCTTCTGCTCCACGACTTCCGGTCATGGCGTTGAACAGTGTAGACTTACCGACGTTGGGTAGTCCTACGATACCTACCTTGAGAGACATGGGGGATGTTGAATAGTAAACAGTGCGTGTAGTCTACTGTTTCTTGGTGTTTGAGCAACGCCTTCTTGTTCCTGAGTTCGTCTCCTTGTCTCGGCTTTATTCCTCGTACAGAGCAAGCAATCCTTCGTAGAGCTCTATGAGATCTTGTAGTCGCTTATACTCCTTTCTATTGTTTACTTCCTTTATATCCTCCAGGGTTTTGATGAGGAGCTCGAAATTTGCTGCATCAGCTGCGACCACCTCTTTGAGGGTTTTTGTTTCCCGGAGTAGGTCTGCTTGGTCTTTGAGTGCGCTGAGTTCAGCTCGTTTTTGACTTAGGTCCTCCTCCTCTACTTCGTGTAGCAGGAAGCTGATGTCTAGTTCTGCTTCGATCATTTCTCCTTCTACATTGAGCATGGCGATTTGATCAATACCGATGGCAGGATCGGAAAGCCCTTCACCACTTTGTAATCGGTCCAAGGAAAGTGAGCTCGAGAGATCACTGAGGAATCTAAGAAATTGTTCTCTTGATGCTTCCACTGTGAAGGAAACGGGAAGTACGTCATAGCCTTCTGCCTGTTTGAGGATTTCGCTGGTTTGAATGGAGCGTATGTCAAAGGTTTTATCACTGGATTGGCTGTAGATTTGCTCTGCTTTTCGTAGGTAGGTTTCGATCTCAAGAGGTTCCCTGAGAGAAGGGAAGCTTAGCCTTAAGCTTTGCTTGATGCGATCTTCTGTCCCTCGCGTTTCGTTTCTCACAAGACGTTCTAAGGTAGTAAAAAACCTACTTTGCATAAGCGCCCTGGCAAACATGTATGTAGCAACGCCCTCACCCTGTCTCTCAGAGAGAAGTATCTCAATTTCTTTCTCTAATTGACCGGCCAAATCTTCTTCTTCAATGCGGGTTTTTAGGCTTCCAAGGAAAATGGAAAGCGCAGGGGTAGAGCCAGCGACTTCCAACTGTGTATCAATTTCCTTTTCTAAGAAGGTGCCTATTTCATCCATGGTTGCTCCTGTTCCGGTCTCCCATAGGCTGCAGACACCGTGTACGGAACATGCCGTGCTCGGCGTAATCATACTGCCAACAATACTACCACCTCCAAAAAGAAGGATGGCTCCCCCAAGTATGCTGATGATGGGATGCGCGATATGCTTCATTCTATAGTTAGGGTGATATCTAGAAGGAAAGGGCTGTCTTCACGTTCTTCCTCAGCGTAGGTCTTGGTCTCTGCAACGGAGAAGAATCTTGATGCTTCGAGTACTTCTACGAGACGCCCTGCTAGCTCTTCTTCCGTGAGGGACTCTAGGTACTGTTCTTCTTGCTTCCTTAATGTAATGCGTCTGAGCTCAATGGTTTGCGTTGCTTTGTTATAGACAATTTCTTTAGCAGAAAACACTCCTGTAATATCGTTGGCAATCGCAACAGAACCGATGAGGGCTGTGAGTTCCTCGATGTACATATGTGGCTCACCGTACTCTTCGAAGAGATAGGTGAAGAGGGTGGTTTCTGCTATGCCTGGGTACTCACCTGAATTTTGGAAGGTGATGAGTGAATTTCCAAGCTCGATGGCGTTTGCTACGATCGTGACACGCAGTGGCCAAGGGGGTTCGACCCTCGGCGGTCGGGGGCGCGCGGGCCGGGCGCTGATCTGCGTAATGTCTTGTTCAGACGAGGGTGTCACGCGAGAGACCTCCGCGGCGCGGATTTGCGCGGCGCCCATTTTTGGTGGAGGGATTTTCGTGGGGCGGATCTGAGTGGGGCGGATCTCCGCGGGGCCAATCTTCGAGGCGTTGACTTTCGAGGCGTTGAGCTCAGTGAGGCGGTGCTTCAACAGGCCCAGTATGATGGTCGGACGCAGTGGCCGGAGACGTTTGATTTCAAAAGGTCAGGGGCTTGGGGGCCAGGGGCAGACCTGCGTGACGACGACTTACGAAACATCGATTTTCGCGAGTACGATCTCAGCGGCGCGGATCTGCGGGAGGCCGATCTGACGCGGGCTCGTCTCGACGGTTTGGATCTGAGAGACGCGCGTCTTGAGGGGGCGATGCTGCGGGGCGTGAGCTATGACGATGAGACGCGATGGCCGGAGGCGTTTGATTTC
>JAUIFW010000061.1 GCA_030430105.1 bacterium
AGCCACCCGTTTGTCTGGAAGGTCGATGAAGTGTGGTGGTAGGGAGGTCTCTGGAAGAAGGGAGTGATACTGCAATCCGCCGAGGAGACCTAAGGTCAACCCACCGTGAAAAAGAAGTATGGGAACGAGCTTGGCGCGGGATAGGAACTGGGGTAGCATACTGCCGATTTACCGAAAAACTATGTATGGAGCTATTGTAGGGCATCAGCCGGTCCTTAGTGTGATTGAACTGTTGTCTGTGACGAAGAACGAAGAGCCGTTCCTTGTGGATAGGGAGTTTGTGTTGTTTGAGAAGGCTGAGTCTCTTCCTAGCTCAGCTCATCGTCTTGGTAGTATACAAAAAGTATTCAAGGTACTAGGCGTTGTGTCTAAATCTTCTGTTGTACAAGATGCACAACAGCTTGTGATGCAGGAAATCCAGGCGAGAGGACTTTCTGCCTGCTCCTATGCGGTTTCTTGTTATGGCCCTCTGAAGTCTTTTCAAAAACCGTTGCTCTTAGAGCTTAAAAAGAGAATGAAGGCTGCTCTTTCTGGGAAGGTGCGATTTGTGCATAAGCGGCTCAATCGCAATGTGGATACGGCGGTCCTCCTTTCTCAGCATGTTTTAGAAAAGGGGCTAGAGGTTGTCTGTGTACATAAGGGAGCTTCTATCTATGTGGGGGTTACGGAATGGGTGCAGGATATCAATGCCTATACAAAACGGGATAGTGAGAAACCTGTCCGAGATATGCATGTGGGTCTTTTGCCACCAAAGCTTGCGCAGACGATGTTGAATTTCTCTGGAGTGCAGGCAGGGCAACGAGTGTGGGATCCCTTTTGTGGTATGGGTACGATTCCAATGGAGGCACTCCTGATGGGCGTACATGTGGACGCTTCGGATGTGGATACTCGTATGGTGGAGGCTAGTCGAACGAATATTGCATGGATGGAGGAGGTTTTGACTTTGGGCTTAGGTCTTGGGTCTCAGGGCTTAGGTCAGGGTGGAGTGGAACCTCAGAGGGATGTTGACAAGCAGGGAGCTGCATATGAAGTATGGGAGGCGGATGCGCAGCATGCGGAACCTAAGGGGGCTATAGACGTGGTTGTGACGGAAGGGTGGCTTGGCCATAATTTTGAGGAGGCTCCTTCTCAGCAAGAGCAGGTGCAGGCTGCCGCCGAGGTGGCATTGCTTTGGAAGGCAGTGATCGCACATTGGCGAGAGGTGCTTCCGAAGGGTACGGTGTGTGTTTGTACGCTGCCTTGGTATCCAGCATCCAAGGAGCGTGTGTTTGATTTGCTTCGAGGAACCTTTAAGCATCTCGAGATGCGCCCACTACTATCAGATAGTCATACGATTGCTGGTTTGCCCGGTAGTGTAATGTATACAAAGGACGGAACGTATCTCTATACAAGAGGGAAGCAATTCGTAGGCAGGGAAATAGTACGCTTTGCGTTGTAGGGGATCTGCTTTGGATGATCAGAGCAATCTTCATCCTTATGAGGTGATCTGCGAACAGCGAGTAGTGAAAAGTGAATAGTGCACAGTGAACAGTGATGAGTAACCAGTAATCAACTCTTCGTTCACTGCTTTTTTTCTGACGTGTTTACAAATGCTAAATTTTATGCTATTATATTATGTTAGATTTTCACAGGATGCGTGAAGGATTTCCTTTATACCTACATTTTAACTCCAATGACGGGGGCTACGCTGCTCTTTGGGTATATTGTTTTAGCCCTCTTTTTTCCTGTGGTAAGCGCAATGGATCTCTATGCATTGTATAGTATGGATACGGATCATGATGGTATTGTGGATAGCATGGAGGAGCGCTATGGGACGAATCCTCTCTTGATTGACACGGATGGAGATGGATTTACTGATAGGGAGGAGCTTTTTGACTACGGGACTGATCCGCAGCAGGGGACGCCAAGGCTTTTTGATGAGGATGAACAAGCGAGAATTCTCTCTCTTCCTCCTTCTTTTCGTCTCCTTGGGGATGCGTTGTTTGTAAAAGGAGTTGTAAAGGAGCAGGGAAATACAGCGGAAGATGAGGAAGAGGGGAAGTTTAGTTCCCAGGAAATTGTTTCTCTAGAGTTTAGTACGATACATGGATCGTTGCAGGAGAGTGTGTATGCGGATGAGCGCGGGGTTTTTGTAGAAAATGTGGATTTGCATGCTTTGTGTAGGGATACGGATGTTGAGGTGCAGCTTTCTATAGATTCTCAGCTTCAGAGAATATTTACTATGGACTGTTCGATGCCAGCGTATGAGCGAGTGGTTTCAGATATTCGTCTTGGCGGAGACATTTGGTACCCTGGAAGTGAAAAGGA
This sequence comes from bacterium, assembly GCA_030430105.1. Next base: position 2,308 of record JAUIFW010000061.1, read on the forward strand.
GATCGAGATATCTGAGCAGTCAGATGTGGCCTTATCCTTTCAGTTGCCTGCGAAGGTTATGGCTCATGTGTCTTTTCATAGTCTGGTGACAAGTAGTAGCTTTGTACATGATGCGGAGTGGCGTGGTGTGACGTTTGTGCCAGGTAAGCGTATGTATGATGGAGCGCATAAGGTGACACTTCAACTCTACGATGAAAAGGAGGGGCTTCTTTATGCGCCTCTTGAAATTCCCTTTGAAAAAACGCCTTCGGTGTCTATGGCAGTATTGAGTGCAACGGCGCTCTATTCTGATGTGGCGCTACTCTTTGGTATGAGTGTCGCGTTTTCAGGGGCTGTATACGTGCGAGTGCTCAGGCGGAAGATGGGACTTCGAAGCGGAGAATAAAATTCTCTTGCTTCCATGGATGCACTTCTTATACTAGGGGAGCCTTATTAAGGCTACGTGTTCCGAGATAGCTCAGCGGTAGAGCACCCGGCTGTTAACCGGTAGGCCGTGGGTTCGAATCCCACTCTCGGAGCCATGAACCTGAACGAGTGAATGGTTCATGGCAAACCAGTACGTGATTGTGAAGTCTGTTGGTTACAACCAAGAGGCATGTTTTATGATGTGTGCCTGTAGTCACCTGTATTTTTACAGCTGTTGCTATAAATATTTGTGATTATTGACAAAATTAATTTACTTATTATAATAAAAAATCTTCTGTGGGCGTGGGGGCCAAATTACCTCCAGGTATTTGTCAGAGGACAGTGCGTCATTTGGATCTCGTAGATCTCTTGCTGCCTTGTCCTGTGCCAAATGTCTCCTTATTTTATTACCATTGGATCATGAACAACATGTCCTTGGATCAATCAGGTGTTTCTTCTGTATCACACATCGAGAGAGACACGATGCATTCATTTTTAAAGGGGCTTCAGTCTGCATATGCTGAGCAGTATGACCTTGTGCAGAAGGGACCATTGTCACGTATTCCTCACCCGTCGCTGTATTGGAGTAATTCTGATGGGCTAGATGAAGAGGTTCGAAGTCACTTCGATATGGAATCTAGAGAGAAGAATGGGCTTGTACACCGCGTAGTGGATGGTAAGCATGTGATTACTCGACTATTTGGGGAGAGAAATGTTCTCTATCCACCGTACATGTCACAATCAATAGGTCTAAAATTTCAATTTCACGATGCCTACACGAGGCTTCTAGAGAAGGAGTGGATTGATATGCCGGAGAGTGATGAAGTACACTTTGCAATGTCAGGAGTGTACGCTGTGCAGGCGGCTACTCATGAGGTCCTCTATGTGGACGGATGGTCTTCAGAGGTCCGTGAGGATGGCACGAGGGATTTGGACTACCTTGGGGTTCGGTACACGGTACATTTCCAGGACCCTGTCGAGGAGGGACATAACGCTCGAGAAGAGCCTTTAACGTGTAGGTTTACCCGTGATGCACCTATTTGGTATGCGAGTACCAGACTTGTGGTTGATCCAGAGCATACGGATGAGATCGTGGAGCTTTCTTACGACCTGGTCGTGGATGGGTACGATGTTCATCTCGATAGGCAGCAAGGGCGGCGATATGCTATCCTTGATGCTAAGAATCTTTTTGTGATGGATGAACAAAATGACTCAAAGACTCTTGAGCTTCGCGCTTGGTAGTGCGGTTTTGTATCTGCATGTAGCACATACTTGGAGGTGTTCAAGCCTCCTTGTATGTGTATAAAGAATATATAGTACCTGTAACTGGCTTATTATGAGTAAAACTTGGCAAGAATTTGTAGATAGTACGAAAGACATGCCTCCAAAGCCCTTGTTGGTAAATGCACTTGCCTACCTTGGTGAGCGCAAAGATGCTGTTGATCTTGGTGCTGGCTCATTGACCGATTCAAAGTACCTGGTTGCACAGGGATTTGCTCATGTGACGGCTGTGGATAAGGAAGCGTATGTGGAAGATGCCACAGCTATGTTCCCAGAGGGGACATTTAGGTACCTTGTTTCTAGCTTTGAGGAACTTTCGCTTCCAGAACAAAGTGCGGATTTGATCAATGCACAGTACTCACTGCCTTTTACAAGGAAGGAGGCGTTCCCGGAGCTATTTGGGATACTTACTAGAGCCCTTCGAGAGGGGGGTGTGTTTGTAGGGCAGTTGTTTGGTCCCAAGGATGATTGGAGCTCTACGATGCCTCATGCTACTTTTTTTACTCGCTCTGAAGTAGAGGGGTATCTGGAAGGCTATGAAGTTTTGGTTTTGGACGAGAGGGAGGCTGATGGAACGCTTGTGAATGGGCAGAAAAAGCATTGGCATTTGTATGACATTATTGCTCGGAAGAGATCGTAGATACCATTGTAAAAAGCCGACACCTAGGTGTCGGCTTTTGTTTAGAACGCGAGGCTTTGTTGCAGGCAATGACTTTTTGCTATGCTTCTCAGTCGCTCTATATCTTCATCTTTTATATGGATGTCTTTTATTGTATTGGAGTAGGTTTTTTTCCAGTGCCTGTATCCAGTAATTTTAGATGTTATGTAGTTGTTGTATCCAACTTCTTGTGTGTATACCTCTTCGGTTGCTCCATAGCAGAATCCGCATATCAAACTGCCTTGCGATCCATGTTCATTTGGGCATACAGCTCGTCCTTTGTCTTCGATAGTTATGTACACGACCATCTTGCACCTAGATAGGATTAACAGCACGTCTTTGGGATCTAGTCTTATGCTGTAATTATCTTCTCCAATTTTGATTGATGTTGGAAATGTTTCATTCCAGAATTTCGCAACTTCGTGTTTGATGTAGGCTTTGTGCTCATCGGAAAGTATCCCTAGTCGCAGAACTTTGCTCATTGTTTCTGATTTTTGAGCATCAATTAGCTGCTGGTATTCCGCAGTAATGTGTAATGTATCCATAGAAATTCTCCTTTTTGGTTTGTCCTTATCTTATGGAGAAAAGCTCTATAGCTCAAATTTTCGACCTACTCGTTTAGATCTTTATTCTTTGACTCTCCTTGCTACTTTCTCTTGCTTGTCGTAAAAATATGACAACTTATTCGACTTATTGATACTGTGTTTTCTGACATTTTAGACTTACTCGGACTTACGAAACGTGAGCAGGATTTGTTTCTTCAGATAGCGAGAATTGGCTCTGCCCCCGCTAGTGTGATTGCTCGTAAGTGTTTGCTCAAACGAACAACCTGTTATCAGATCCTGGAGGAAATGGTGCGACGTGGCTTTGTGAAGCGGACAATTATTGCGAAGGTTCGGTACTATATGGCCAAGAGCCCAGAGGAACTTCTTCGTTTGGTAGAACGGGAGCAGCACAAACTTCTTGAAGCACAGGCCAAGCTGGTGGAGAAACAGGACGAATTTGATATGTTGTATCATACCCACCCAAAAGAAACGGAAGTGGTTTTTTATGAAGGTTTTGATGACATTGCAAAGATGTATGAGCTTATCCTTGAACAAGGTGAAACGGTGTATTCGTTGATTCAAAAACAATCTTCTGAGCATCATGTGTTACAGAAATTTTGGCAATGGTATAGAAAGACTCGTTTGGAGAAAGGGATTCAAAGTGTGTCTTTAGTGAATGATGTGGAAGAGTCTCAGGTATATATTGAGGCGGCGCATCAGGTGAATCGTAGAATTGGAGTTGTTCCTTTCGAGGATATTCAGTTTTTTGGGGATATAAAGGTTGCGGGTAATGTGCTCGCAATCATGTCT
>JAUIFW010000062.1 GCA_030430105.1 bacterium
GAGATGCGGTCGAAACAAGATAGGATACGCCTTGAGGAGGCAAGGGCGGAGATCACCAGATCCATTGCTGAACTTTTGGATCTAGGTAGCTCAGAATGGGATATTCCAGCGGTCTACTATGTGCGAAACACAGGGAGGCAGTTTGAGGCGGATAAGTATTTAGAGAAGCAAGATCGTGAAGAGCTAGAGGAGGAGGTGGAGGGGCTGCTTGCGTTATATAAGGAGAAGGAGGAGCTTGAGAAGCAAAAACGCAACGCGGTACCTCAGCTGCAACTGGATGAGCTTACAAAAACAGTAGCATCGCAGCGAAACACGGTGCTTGGACAAGAGTCTTATGAGACCTATTCTGTCTTTTATCTTTTCAAAAGGCTGCTCGAAAAGGCAGAGCCCCTGCTAGGGGACCGGGCGACAAGAGATGTAGTATTTGAAGATCTCTACAATATCCTGCGCTATGTGACTTCTCACTTTGTAGGGGCTGGGATCATAGATCACAAGGAGAAGAATCTGCTCATAAAAATTCATGCAACCATGGAGGAGCTGGATAAGTGTCTGCAGCATATTCGAAAGGAGAAGGGGGTAGGCAATTTTTCTCTTATGTATAGATTTCGTGAGGTGGCAGATGACGCGGGCATTGGTTTTGTAGAAGTAGATATCGATGCGAAGAGTGGTAATCGAGATTTACTGAGTGCGTATGATGGGTCGGTAGATAGTATTACCCAGGCGCTTGAGGGTATGTTGTATCACATGGGTATCCCGCGTAGGGAGGAGGTATTCGGCCTTGATGAATCGCTCATCAAAAAGTAGGATAGGAGTATCTTTACGCAGGTTATGAAAGACACGGATCAGATTGGGATTTTGGGATATGGCATGGAGGGGCAGGCAGTGCACGCCTATCTTCACAAGGAGGGATTTCGACATATCACGATTTTGGATAAAAAGGAGGTTTCGCCGAAATTTCCAGCAGCATGTGTTACGGGTGATACAGCTTTTGAGAACCTTGACCGTTTTGACGTGCTTGTACGAAGTCCAGGCATATCTCCACTACATCCGGAAGTTCAAAAAGCAAAGGAGGAGGGGACGGCGCTAACTTCGCAGTTGGAGATATTTTTGGAACAATGCCCAGCTAAGGTAGTAGGGATCACAGGAACAAAGGGGAAGACAACGACCGCTTCTCTACTGGCACATATGCTTGGGGAGCAAGGGGTGGATGTTCATCTAGGAGGGAATATGGGTGCTCCTATGTTGGCGATGTTGGAGCAGGTATCGATGGAGTCGTTGGTGGTACTAGAGCTCTCAAGCTTTCAATTACAGCAACTTGGAAGAAGCCCGGCATGCGCTGTAGTGTTGGGAGTGACGAGAGAGCATATGGACTACCATGGGAGTATGGAGGAGTATGTGGATGCAAAGGCGGAGCTGGTGAGGCATCAGGTCTCAGGTGACTGGAAGGTGGTCGTACAAGAAGGGGAGGTATGGGAGAAGTATGCCTCAAGTGGTGAAGGGGAGCTGTGTCTCATAGGTTCACAAGGGGGTGTGAAGCTGAGTGACGGAGGTACATTTGAAGGGGCCGAGGTATTGTATATAGAAGGCGACCTCATACAGTTAGGAGGATGGACCACAGCTGTTTCCAAGGTGCCTGTACGATCTAAAGCATTGCTGAGTAATTATCTGGCTTGTTTAGCCTGTGTACATAAGCTAGAGTTAGATATGGATCAGGCTGTGCAAAGTATGCAGTCCTTTGAAGGAGTGGCACATAGGATGCAAAAATTGGGAAAGAAAAAAGGCGTAACCTATTGGGATGATGGTGCCGCCACTACTCCAGAGGCAACCATGGCAGCACTTGAGTCGTTTAAGGAGCCTGTTCTCTTGGTACTCGGAGGTGGTGAGAAGCATGCTGCGTTTGAAGCGCTTATAGAAAGGCTCTGGAATACAGAGTCACTAAAGGTGGTGGTGACTACTGGTGAGGCATGTGGCAAACGCATTGCAGGACTGATTGATGAGAAGGCAGAGGAGGAGTTCCCGCATTTTGTGCATATACACATCCCCTCCTATGAGGAGCTCCCTGAGACGATTACTGAGTTTGCAGAAAAGGGTATGCATGTGCTTTTGTCTCCAGCGTGCTCTAGCTTCGATGAGTTTGAAAACTACAAGGAGAGATCCAAAAAATTTCAGGACATTTTCGCGTCAAAATAGTACTACACATAATAAATAAAATATAGGAAGCAAAAGCTTCCCACGGAGAACATGTGTCATAGTATACTATAATCTCGATAGTAAAAATAAACACACACTATGAACACATTCTCGAGAAAAACAGTACTGAGCTGGGGGCTTATGAGTCTCTTCCTCCTAGGGATGATCTGCACGCCGACAGGTCTACTTAGCATGGGCGAGGTGCACGCTACGCACATCGCTTCCAAGTAATCTGATAGAGGATATTCCCATGTCATCTCTTGATCCGACTCTCGTACCGAGAAGTTTTGTAAAAGCCACGGTTGTGGAGGGCTTCGAAGGGTATTCGCTCATCGTTGGTATGACCTTGGTGACGATCATTGTTGTGTGTGTGATCGCGTACCTACATGTGTCAGTTGTCTATAAGCCAGACACTATTGTGCTGCGAGATATCGATAGAGCAAAAATCAAGAAGGTGAAGGGGCTGCTTCATGTCCCCTGCGAAAAGCTTCCCTTTGGTATAGAGGATGTAGAGTATATAGCCTTCCTCTCAGAAGGAAGAATAACGATGCTGGCTCAAGTACTCGATGCAATAGAGGAAGGTGGCGTACATACATTCCTATGTGAAGAAGTTCCACTAGGAGACGAAGTCATAGAGTGGAAGGGAAATCTCGATGTCGCATCGAGCAACAAACTTCTCTCTTCCTTTAGCTTCCTAGACACATAAAACGCCCACAAGTATGTGGGCGAATTAATAACCTAATAATGAATAATTACTAAGTAGTAATTAAGGAATTATTCATTCACTATTCGCTTGCGAATAGTGCCTTATGGTCTTCCATCCCCTTCGTAATCTTTCCAAAGGCCTCTTCCTTAGAGAGGAATCCTTTTACCTCCACGTCCTTTCCTTTGATCTTCTTATAGTAGGCGAAGTAGTATTCCATCTGCTTGCGGAAGTGCGCAGGGAAATCTTCGATTGAGTTCACTTCTCGAAGTCGCTCATCATCTACAGGTACGCAGACGATCTTGTCATCCTTTTCTCCACTGTCGATCATCTCAAGCATACCAAGCACCTGGCATCGTACAAGTACGCCCTGGTCAATAGGGTAGCTTGCTACCACGATGGCATCAGCAGGGTCATTATCATCAGAGTTCCAGCACTGAGGAACAAATCCATAGTTGGTAGGGAAAGGCATCGGCGCGTAGTTGACACGATCTAGTGCAAAGATTCCAAGGTCGTGGTCATACTCATACTTCATATGACTTCCCTCTGGGATTTCAATAATCACATTAATTTCCTCAGGAACCTTATCTCCTGTGGGGATACGATGATATAGGTTATCCATAGCAGTGCTCATTTAAGTAATATGGCGCAAGTTTAGGCTGTTTTCAGAGAGGGGTCAAATACTTGCACCGATTCTCTGTTGTTATAGGATACCAACACACTATCGAGCACCATGAATTACACGCAGTACCAGCAAGACGTAGAGCGACTCTATGCATATATCACGGAAGACAAGGCGCAGAAGCCAGAGATCACAGAGGAGTCTGTTCGTATTGGTGATGAGCAGATTGTTATCAATAGACGCTCCACCAAGAATCTCCAGGCTACGCAGAAGCTGCTTGATGCATTGCATTTGAGTACCCCTACGGTGCCAGTCGTACAGGTGCGAGGTACGAGTGGGAAAGGATCACTAGCTACTTCGCTGCACCTTGAACTGGAGCGTCAGGGGGTGCGAGTGGGAAGTTATGTTGGGCCTCATGTGGTCAGTGTGCTGGAGCGCTATCGTATTGGGGGAAGTGTTCCTTCCTTCGCGATATTTCACCAGGCAATGGAAGAGGTTGGTGCAGAGGTAGATCGACTTATGGAGCAGGGGGTGCGGGTGCCATATATTGGCATACTGTTTGCACTGGGGCTTTGGCTGTTTCGAGAGGAGCAGGTAGAGATCTTGGTGATCGAGGTAGGTGCGGGTGGTCGCTATGACATACCTGCGCAGTTGCTCGGGGATCTCGTCTTGCAGACCACGGTATCCAAGGATCACTTTGGATTTTTAGGAAACTCGCTGGAAGCGCTCATGTATCACGATACGGGCGCGCTCAAGGAAGGAAGCACTTTTATTACGAGTGTTTCCCAGGAGCACTTGCTGAGCTTGGCAAAAAAGGAGGTGGAACATCAGGGCGTGAAGTTTGAGGTGGCAAGTTCTGGAGGGGCAGGTCTTAGGGATCAGGGCTTAGGTCTTGGGTTACAGAAGAAGGAGCTATCCTTGCTTGAAGCTGCATTGCAGCACATAGTTCCCCTGCTCCCCAACCACACACTAGTAGTATCCCCAAGTCCTAAGACCCAGGACCTAAGCCCTAAGACCTCATTCTTCCCTGCTCGTCTTCAGTTGCTTCAAAAGAATCCCTATATCCTCGTCGACGGCGCACACAATCCGGAGAAGATGGCGTACTTGGCAGCGCATATTCGTCATATTCAGGAAGAGGAGCACCTTGAGCAAGTGCTGGTGTTGTGTAGTACGCTTGAATCAAAGGATGCAGGGGAGTTGTTTCACCCACTGTTTCCTTTGGTAGATGAATTCTATGCGACGACAGTAACGAGTATAAAGGGGAGGAAGTTTAAGGGAGCGAGAGCTCTCGCGGATGAGCTTATGCATCATACGTATCCGCCCTCCGTACATATGGCACCGACCTACAGTATGGGGTATGCGCAGGCAAAGAAGGTTCTCGGCCCCAAAGACCTGCTTGTGGTGACGGGGTCGCTCTATCTTGCTGGAGAAATTTTAAAAGTAGAATTTGGTGAGGAGGCTATTCTCCAAGAGATGCAGGCCTAAATGAAAAAAACACAAAAAAGTGCTTGAAGGTGAACATAAGTACACCTAGTATGGTGATGAAGTTATCACCTAATGAGCACTCCATGCAGCAAACGTACCCTACGCCAACCACCATGCAGCAGGTGGGAGCACCTATGCTCTCCAGCTCTGCAGAGCGAGTCCTACGCTTTATCAAGGACTATTTCAAGACGACCAATAGTATGCCGACGATCCGCGAGATCATGCGCTACCTTGGGTTCCGTTCGACAAACAGTGTGTATAAGCAGATCAAGAACCTCGAAGAGGCAGGAGTGGTCTGCAAGCAGTCCAATGGGCGCCTTGCCTTCCCTGATGTGGTACCGAGTTTTCAGTTCGCAGGGGCTGTGACTGCAGGGTTTTCCTCTCCAGTAAAGGAAACCAAGGTAGATATGGTCTCCCTTGATGAGTTCCTTATTCAGCACCCGAAGCAGACCTTCCTCCTCTCCGTTTCTGGAGATTCCATGAAGGATGCTGGGATTTTAGAGGGGGATTATATTCTTGTAGAGCGAGGAAGTCCGCACAAGTCAGGTGACCTTGTGGTAGTGACGACGGAGCAGGGCTATGTGGTCAAGCAGTATATCGATGAGGGAGGGAAGCAGGTACTGCGCTCTGCGAATGATGAATATAAGGATGTGCCCTTGCTTTACGATATTTATACTGATGACCTTATTCTACTACATTTACAAAGTGCTAGCTTCAATCTAATCCGACTCATCAAAGAATATATCCAAGGCTTCAATTTAGGGGGCCGATATTTTATCAATCTAGCATATAGCCCCTATCTCGAAACGGGATTGAAACCGGGTTTCTATGAGTTAATGCTAGCGGACCGAATTACCTTATTAAGTAAAAGAAGGCATTTGTTAAAAACCGAAGACGCTATTTCTTCTTTCTCACGTAAGGATATTATCTACCTGGTGAAAGATGGCCAAGCTCACCGAAT
>JAUIFW010000063.1 GCA_030430105.1 bacterium
GCTATTTCACCGATGATATCGAGGAGTCCTAGAAAGAACTCAATGAAGGCAAAGGGGATATCTCCAAGCTTTCGTATCTTGAGAAACTCTCCAAACTTAAAGTAGTTCCCCACATGTCGAATAGGGTGGGTGAGAAATGCCAACAGCTGACTTGCTAGTACAAGCACAAGAGACATGGCAAGCGGCAGGCTCAGGTCTGTAGTCGCTGTTCTAAAGAGCGTAGCCTCTTCACCAGATGCCGCAGTAGTGACCAACTGGTTGATCACAGGAAGTACAGAAAATTGGTTCACCACCATAAGAAACAAGAAGATGGTGAAGAAAAATGGTAGGAGGAACTTTGTCCGCTTATCACTACCGTAGGCTGCCTTGGTTTGATCCAAGAAGTACCCTAGGCCCATCTCAAAGGCAAGCTGTAGCTTGGTAGGCATGATTCCAGCGCGGAATCGTGCAATAGCAGCAACGAGTATAATAAGTATGCTTGCAAAGAATGCGGAGAGCACACTGTTGGTGATTGGCACCATGCCAATCTGGAAGATCACGTCTGACTGGAGTGAGATATCCATTATTTTTGAAGTTTCTTAGTGAGTCGACTAAACACCACAATATTGAGCCACTGTGAGCAGAGAAAGGCCAGTATGAATCCTGCGACGAGGAAGGCTGGCTTGGTCTGCAGCCACATATCTAGGAGGTACCCACCACCCGCCAAGACTCCTACAGGAACCAAGGTTGTGAGAAGGATACGCCAGGTCATGGAGAGGTGTTTTTCAAACAGCAATTGCTGCAAGGGATGATCCTTTTTTTGCTCAGCCATGACGTCCTAGTAAAATTACCGCTCACCTTCTACTGCGAGCAGGGAAAAAAAGCAATAGAAAGGAATTGGGTGGGGTTGACGAAAGGTGTAAAAGAAGATATCAAATAACAAATGGCAAATTTCAAATACCAAATGGGTGAGAGTTTTTGTTCTCACCGAAGATAAGGAGCTTGGTATGAGGTTGATTATGGCTCAAAAGAGAGGTGATATTCCACATGATCTGCTTACGGGTAGTTATTATCTGTCCATGAGTAGTGAGTCTGAGGATAATATGGCTGATGGTTTACTGTTATTTTTGCTTCCCTTTATCCCTAGGATATATGCAGGGGTGACAAAGCGAGTGAAGCTGCTCTTTGAGCTCAGAGATATTGAGCGGTATATCAAGGAGGTATACGAAAGCTCAACGCTCAGTCCGCCTGGTCCTAAGCAGCAGCGAGATATCTACAAGCGCTTTGACCCCACATCGTACCCACCACACATATGGAAGGGGTTTTACGAAACCTTTGAAGCTTGGGATATCATCCTACCTTCGATAGAAACGCTTCAAGAGAAACTCTGTGAGTACATTCGCAAGGAACTCTACATGCGCTATCCCAGAGAGCTTGCTCGCTATACGAGGCGGGCAGTGCTCAAGGAAGTTCCTGGGGAGACAGAAAATATGCGCAAGCTCCGAGAGGAGGTAGAGGAGCGAAATACACTCTTAGAAGAAGCTATCGCAAAAACCCTAGAGCATTTGTTTAAAGGGCAAGTGCTGGCGCAACTTTCTCTGCTTAGAGACTTTTCGAAGGAGTCCGGAATTCCGCTTAGGCTCTTCGCAAGAGATACTGCGTGGAGAAAACACAAAGAAGTAGGACCCATCGTGGTGATAGAGTAGACCCGACATCTGTCGGGTCTTTTTATTGGACCTATAGTACCTCATACATCATCTGCCATTCCTCCTTCGGGTCCAGAATCCAGATTTCAGGACTCGTCTCACTTTGGATTGCAAGGCTTGGCACATTTTTCATATTGAGTAGTGGCTCATACCGCACGCCGAGGAACGCAAGCTTATCCAAGATCCTTGCACGAATTTGAGAGGATCCCATACCAATTTTCCCAGTGAAGACGATGCTATCGAGCCCACCTAGAAGCGTAAGGTACGAACCCATCGTCATCACTACGTGTTCGATATAGTACTCGAGAGCCTCCGCATACTTTCCGCCCTTTTGTTCCGCCTTTTCCACGAGGACTCGCATATCAGAAGTTCCACAGAGTGCCTTCATACCGCATTCCTTATTGAGAACTTGCGCAGTCCTGTCCACCGCCTTTGATGTAGTCCTTTGCTTGCTTCGAGCAACCATATCGAGTACCACTCCGGGATCCATATCTCCTGGCCTTGTCATCATTGGGATACCAGCAAGGGGGGTGTATCCCATGGACGTTGCGATACTTTTCCCTCCCTTGAGGGCTGTGATACTCGCACCAGAACCAAGGTGACAAACTAATACATTGTCGGGGATAACTCCCTGATGAAGCTGTGCAAGCTGGCGAGCTGCAGAGCTTACAGAAATACCATGGAACCCAAATCGCTGATACTCAGGCTTTTTGCCACGCTTTGGCAGCGCGTACTGCTGTTGTCCAAAGGGGAGGTCACGGTGGAATGCTGTATCAAAGACCGCATAGTGCGTAGCTCGAGGTAACTGCTTCTTGGTGGAAGCAATCATACTAAGTGCGGGCGGATTGTGGAGGGGAGCGAGGTCACTCAAGGAACGGAGCCTTCGCATCACTCCTGTGGTGAGTTTGGTTGTGCGCCTGAATGCTGTATCACCTCTCGGTCGTTGAGAATACGCACAAAATGAGCAGCCGCCTCATCAAAAATTTCGCAACTACAATCTTCACTGATGGAAAATCCTGGTCCAGACACCGTAAGGTGTGGCCGTTTACCACGCATCTCATAGAGCCCTTCGGCAATAAGTGTGGTGTCTCGAAAGAGGTGAAGCTTTCTCGATGAGCTTCCTGCGTTGACAGTTAAGATGTCCATGTCCAATTGGTTAATTCTTTAGGATCGTCACCATTGGTGATGATATAGGCCTTGTGGTCTTCCAGCTTCTTGTTAATCGTCGTAACTACCCGATTTGCCTCCTTGCTTGTTATACACTTCTGCTCCTTGAGACACTCAAGGGCATCGAGGACGAGGTGGTAGCGGTCCGTCTTGTTACGCACTTGCATATCAAAGGGGGATGTAGTTGAGCCTTCCTCCTCATATCCATGTACGTGGAAACGACGCATCGAGCAGTTCGCTGACTCAAAGAGAAGCGTCTTCACATCGCTGGTGTAGCCGTGGTAGTTGAAAATCACATGCTTATCCTTGGTAAAGTAGCGCATGAAGTCCTCACCAGTGGTTTGAGATCGAGGGTCCGCCACTCCAAGGGAGGTCATCTCTGATACATTGACGTATCGCAGCTTTAGCTCAGGGAATTCTTGTCTGAGAATTTTCACCGCAGCTAGGGTTTCAATAGTTGGGAAGTCTCCTGCTGACGCAAAGACAAGGTCAGGGTTCGGATCAGAAGCAAACTCCCAAATACCAAGTCCAGCTTTGACCTGCTTTCGGGCCTGCTCCATAGTAAGCCACTGCACATGGTTTTGCTTTCCACATACCACAAGGTTGATACTATTTGCATCACTCAGACACTCCTCCATCACTGCAAGTGCACTGTTGGCATCCACAGGAAAGTACACGGAAGCAAGGTTACCATGTTTTGCGAGCGCATTACTGACAAAGCTTGGATTTTGGTGCGAGTACCCATTGTGGTCCTGTCTCCACCCTAAACTCGAGAGAATATAGGTAAATGGAGGTAGGGCAGGTCGCCATGGGAATTCAAAGGAAGCTTTCACAAACTTTGCGTACTGATCCATCATGGATGCGACAATTTGGAGGAATGCTTCATAGGAGGCAAATACTCCAAAGCGTCCGGTTAGGGTATATCCCTGCATCAGCCCTTGAAGTGTGTGTTCAGAAAGCATTTCAATCACGCGCCCATCTCGGGCCAAGTCCTCATCATGAGATTTGATAGGCCATTGCCACTGCCGAGCAGTTTCTTCGAAGATGGCGTGAAGCTTGTTGGAGTAGGTCTCGTCCGGAGAAAAGAGGCGGAAATTACGTTCCGCTCGGTTGAGTTTCACGATTTCTCGGAGGTATTCCCCCACCTTGTGCATTGCAAGGCCAAGAGTCTCACCTGGGACGATATCCAAGGCGAGATCCTTGAGGTCTGGAAGCCTCAAGCTCTTTTCCCGCATACAGTGGGCATAGGGACTTCGAGCAATTTGTCGATCCTCTGGAGGGATCACGGCCTTCACATCTTCTATGAATCCAGTCTCTGGATGATACAGTTCTCCAAACTTGTAGCCTCGCAGCCAAGACTCCAGAACGGATCGCTCCTTTTTGTCTGTCTTTGCCTTTTTTACAATAACCTGATGGGAGTAATGATTATTCTCCACCTTCATATCCCCTAGCTCCTTGATCCCTGACCAACCCTTAGGCGTTCGAAGGATGATCATAGGCCACATAGGTCGCTCCACATCCTTGCCACCCCGTGCTTTTTTCTGGATACCATGGATAGTTTTCATGGCCTTAGCGAGGGTATCTTGCATACTTGCATGCACATCCTTTGCAGTGAAATAATCCACGAACTGCACCTCATAGCCATATCCTTCAAAGAGCTTCTTAAGCTCCGTATCACTCATGCGCCCAAAGATTGTTGGTCCTGAGATCTTATACTCATTGAGATGCAAAATAGGCAATACAGCACCGTCCTCCTTGGGATTGATAAACTTATTCGCATGCCAAGCCGTAGCCGTAGGTCCTGTTTCAGCCTCACCATCACCCACCAAGCACACGGTAACAAGGTTTGGATTGTCTAAGACCGATCCATAGGAGGTGGAAAGGCTATATCCAAGTTCTCCTCCTTCCAAGATGGCTCCGGGAGACCCAGGATTCACATGACTCGGATACCCATAAGGCCAAGAAAATTCCCGAATCACCTTCTTCATACCCGCATAGTTGTACGGGATATCCGTATGGTAGTGGCTCAGGGAGCCATCCATGAAGGTATTTGCCTGAATAGCAGGGAAACCGTGTCCAGGGCCCACCACATAGAGAAAATCCTGCTTGTTTCCACAGAGGTACGCATTCATGTGTGTATACACAAAGTTGATCCCAGGACAGGTCCCCCAGTGTCCAAGAAGCCGAGCCTTCACATGCCGCTCCTCTAGGGGCCGCGTAAGCATGTAGTTCCCCTGAAGGAAGATCTGCGCCGCCGCGAGGTAGTTGGAGGCCCGAAAATACGCCTTTATTTGCGCCAATGTAGGTATTTTTGCCTTTGTTGAAGCTTCTGAAGCCATGGAATGGATAGGATGTATCTAATTATAATACCATAAAATGCTAAAAATTTCAAGAAAGTATTGGATGAATGCGGTATATTTGTACAATAAGGGTGAAACACAAGGTAGAGTTAGGAGGAAAAGCAATGAGTACAACAATCATGAGTACCAAAGAAATCTTTGGGCATGTACTTGCGCATCTGCGGGAGGCGGACCATAGAGTGGACGAAAGAGACCTGTTGACCTTTCTTGGAGCTATTTATAGCTCTGCGACGCAGCAGTATCCTTTGGATGAATGTATGGAACAGGTCTGGGCGCAAATGCTCTTCATGATGCAAACTGGTGATATTGGGG
Source organism: bacterium (assembly GCA_030430105.1). The sequence continues at coordinate 5,525 of JAUIFW010000063.1, forward strand.
AATTTACTCTGTTTGCAAAGCATGTCATGGAGGGAGAGATTTGCTACGATAACCTACAAGGGGTAGCTACGTATATGTACAAAGAGCTGCTTGAATACCCAGTCCCCATTGAAGTGGATCTGCAAGATCAGGAGGCAGAGTTCATCGTTGATTTTTAAACACAAATCTGGGAGGCAAGCGCCTCCTTTTTTCTTGTATAGATGAGGGGGTGAGCAGTATAGTAAGAGTACTATTTTTCAACCCCACCCCCATGGACATCAACACATTCTTTCAAGCAGGATTTGCAAACTTTTCCTGGCTTGCTGCAGGAACCTCTCTTATCCTCGCTATGGCGCTTGGCATGCTTTGGTATGGAGGCTTGTTTTCCAAGGCATGGATGAATGCTACCGGTATCAAAGATAAGGATCCGGAGCAGGGG
>JAUIFW010000001.1 GCA_030430105.1 bacterium
CACCTCGTGGGACGTGGAATAGGACGTATAAAAAGCACCCCTCTTTGGAGAATAATTTGGAGGGCGTCTTGGCTCAGCGCACCTTGTGGAAACAGCGTTTTCAAGACCTTGGTATCTTGGAGGACGATACACTGACGCAGCCCTACCTCATAATCTTTCCCCATGGGAAGAAGGAAGCGGGTAACGACATAGTTATCGGAGGAAAACGAAAGGATGTGCAGCTACTCAGCCCTCGTATGGAAGAAGTCCTCAAGGACCGTATCCATTCTGGTATTCTCGAACTCGGCATCCTTGGAGCAGATGGCATTCCGGCATCTCTTGCCGTGCACAGGCGCGGGCGCTACTGTGGCAGCAGTGCATTATTTCGTGCCAAGCGTGGCGATGATATTCACCCTAGTTTTGGACCGCTTCTAGAACTCGCACATATAGAACTTGGCCCCTATATTAGGCGGCATTATCATCAAGAACTCGGACAACTCTTTGCTGATCTGGGGACGTGGTTTCACACATATACTCATGTCGATGTAGATATTGCTACAAGACCTTCAAGCTAGTGCTTTCCGCCACTTTCCTCTGGGTGTATACATAGAGTGTATATTTTATACACACTCAATGATGAAAACAGCATTTCTTGCCGCTACCCTTCTCTGTATGGTTGGCTGCTCTGGTCCAGCTATCGATCAGACCGATATCACAGTGAACGCCTCTGTCTCAGAGGAAGGTTACACTAACTTGGAAGTTCCTGCCTTTGAGCTAGATACCCCTATGATCACAGTTCCTGGGAACGAGGTTCTTTCTATGTCGCATATGCTAGAGGAGGAACGCTTGGCTCATGATGTGTACGCAGCACTCTACGACGAATGGGAACTTCCTATCTTTGCAAATATTCAGCGAAGCGAATCTACCCATGTGGATGCTGTTGCTCAGCTCTACCTATCTTATGGCATGATGGATGCTTATGTTGCCCCCCCTGTCGGGACCTTCTCAGAGGAATTTGCCACGCTCTATAAAGAGCTTGTTGCAAAAGGTATGAAAAGCGAAATCGATGCGCTCGAGGTGGGAGCTATGATTGAAGATCTGGACATCTACGACCTCGAGCAATTTCTTGCTGAGGTAGATTCAGCTCCGATTCGAGCAGTTTATGAGGAACTTCAAAGGGGGTCACGCAATCACCTTCGTGCCTTTGTTCGGCAGCTTGAAGCGAGAGGCGCGAGCTATTCACCATCCTACATCAGCATTGAGGAATACAACGAGATCATAAACAGCCCCACTGAACGTGGCAGTGGAGCTGGCAATGGAGGTGCTGGTCACGGAGGTGGCCAGGGTGGTGGTCAAGGAGGCGGACGCCACTAGTCCGTTACGTTACCAAAGGTGAAGGCGTAGGCTTTGAGCCCTGCGCCTTTTTCGACCGATACTTCAAGCGTATGTGCCTCGCCGTCCTCAGTGCGCGCGAAGGCATAGAGATCCGCGTCTTGTATGGCCTGCATACCTGTGAGTTCTCCATCAAGTAACACGGATGCTTCCACCTCCTCTGCACGTTCCAACACAATGTTCGCACCCGGTGCATCATAACGGATGATGATACTTCCCTCGCCTGAGACGAGCTCCGCATGCTCCTCTTCTATGATCCATGTGCCCGTGAGATAGAAAGTATTATCTTCCACCTCCTCAGGTCTCTCAAACACTGTCTCAACTCCTACCTCATATTGGCCACTCCCAAATTTATCCTGCCGTTTGGCCCCCACATATATTTCTGGTGTTCCTATCGAGGAAAAATCTACCTCTACCCCTGCACTGAATGTTTCTGGCATTGTCATAGCCTCCTCATTTCCTTCACTGAGCAGGAAGCGAACCACCTGCTCCGTCTCTTCATATGCTCCTTCTCCAAAGTGGGTGTACCTGACCTTTCCATCCTTATCTATCAGGTACTTTGCAGGCCAATACCGATTGCTATACGCTCTCCAGGTAGCGAAGTCGTTGTCCTGCGCAATCGGGTACAAAAGCTCATAGTCCTGTGCAGCACGCTGTACATTTTCAGGTAATTTCTCAAAGGCAAACTCAGGTGCGTGAACTCCTAGAATCACTAGCCCCATGTCCGCATATTTTTCATGTAAATCTCTCAGGTATGGAAGCGTACGGATACAATTGATACAACTGTAGGTCCAAAAATCCACGATCACTACCTTGCCCTTGAGGTCGTTCATCGTCAAAGGATCGGAATTAATCCACCCAGTAAGTCCCTGAAGCTCTGGCGCATCAATATGAAATGGCAGCTTGATACCCTCCGGTGTCTCCGTCGCCTTTTCTCTTTCTTCGCTCTCAGCCCCTTGCGAATTACCCATGTCGGATGATGGCTTCATATCCTCTGGCATGGCTACCTCTACGAGCTGCTGCTCTAGTGCTGTGCTCCCCAGCCAGTCATTTTCAATCAGCCAAATCTCAATTTTTTTATCAACTCCTGTCATCACAGCGACACCCACAAGCACAAGCAAGAGTCCGAGCACCTTTCGAAACCATCCACCTGGATTTGCTGCAAACCTGAACCGCTTGATGATCTTTTGTCCGACAAAGGCGATAAGAAGCAGTGGCAGTGCTAATCCAACAGAGTATGCTGCTAGATTCAAGACCCCTTCTGTATAACTTTGCGGCAGTACCGTAGCGACGATGATGGCGTAGGTGGGTGAGCAGCTTGAGAAAATAGGCCCTAGTGCAGCACCCAGGAGAATATCACCCCACACTCCCCCCTTTGCATCAGCTTTTTGGATCAAGGATTCTGAGCGAAAGAGTTGTAACTTGAAATTGATAGCGTCCCACGCTTTTGGGAAGAGAAAGGTTAATCCCACGAGCAAGATGATACCGCCAGATATCAATGCAAGCGTACTAAATGGCACACCGATAAACCATACGGTTGCCTTCAATAGCAGCGTAAAGAGGACGATAGACACAGCTAGCGAGGCGATGATACGAAGTGGTTTCCAAATATGGTTTGGACCGGTTAGACTCCCTCCGATAATCACTGGAAGTACGGGTAAAATACAGGGAGCAAGGACTGTGAGGAACCCTGCGGCAAAGGAAAGAAGTAGCAATTCCATAGGTGAGGTGAGACAATACTAGTACCATCATAGGCCAGCCTTTCTCTACAACAAGTAAAAGGACTAGCGCTTTTGCACTAGTCCTTTGTGGTCTTTGTTTAGTCTCTTTGGTTTTTTTGGGATATGGTCAGAAGCTGTTTATATTCATCGATGAATTCGTGAATATGTGCAAGCAACTGACTGGTCGATATGGCGCAGGCCCTTCTCTCAGTTTGTGAGAACTTGCCCTCAAATAGATGTACTTGAGACATCATATCTCCCTTAAGTTTCTCGAGGGATAGGGATACTTCGTCTCTTTCTGTTTCCCATAGGATAGCAAGTACAAACTTCTGCTCTATGGGGGTTCCCTTGCATTGCCCTGCCATTGTGGCGAGTATACCTGGGCTCATCTCGTACTTTTCTCGTACGTTTTGAACCATACGGGTATACATAGAATCTGGAAATGCCTCCTCTAAATATCTGCGATGTGGATTCTTCCAACTGTGTTCAAAACTAGTTAGAAGCGCATCCTGAAGCTGGATAAATCCTCGTTTGCAGCCCTCGAGCCGAGTGAGCAACTCCACATACTCTTCTCTTACCTTATGCAGAGGAACTCCTGCTATACGTTCCTTCTGGATAAGGTTTTTCTTCACCCAGAGGGTGAGCAACGCTGCATCGATGACATCTTTTTGCTCTGCTGTCGCATGCTTTGCATAGTCCTCTATGACCTCGCTGAGCATCCCGAGATGCCCTTCCGAGTCATGCTGGAACTCTAGTAATTCATTGGCTGCAAACTCCCGATTGAGAGCATCGAGGTCTTTCACTGTTTCTACTAATGACATTTCTTTTCTCCTAATGTTTGTTTTCTACCTAGGGGTTATACGAAAAGCCCCTGGTAAAGTCAACGGCTAGCGACAAAAACCAGATCTGGTCTGGGGCTGGAGTATTTTGAACTCAGCGTTGATGAACGGGTGTTACAACAAAAAAAGAAGTGGATAACCACTTCTTTTATACATTTACATCTCCATAGCTTTCTCGCAAATGGAGTCAAATTTTTGTTTAAATTCAGGATTTTCGGTTAGGTATTGGTACTCCCAATCCAAGTAGAGCCCGTATGTGATAAATGGGCTGAATACTTTATCCCTTCCGCGAAGTACTTCATCTAGGGTTATAGCTACCACATCATCTATCGATGTCACTGGTAGGGTTACATATCCTTGTACTACTGATGGAATATCAGTGGCCAAAGTCCGCCCGAGAACAAGTACGACTCGATCGCCCTGTTCGAGCCAAGTGATCGGCTTCACGAACGGGATTATAGGTTTTTCGGCAGCTTGAGAAGACAACTCTACAAGTTCAGCCATAAACGTTGCAAGCATGGAGAGCTCAAGCTTTAATTTATTTATAATCTCATCGTATGTTTTAAACTCCGTCGAGATATCAAATGAAAATACGTGAGTTGCATTACTTGCTTCGAGGATAAACCCCATATCGAATTCTCCACGTTTGTTTGAGCTAAACAAGCTGTACTCCATGAGGTTTCCAATACCACCCCACCTTCGGGCGATTTCATCAGCTGTCCCTACGGCAAATCCTTTCAGCGTATTTGCGCCAAGATATAGCAAATCTTCCTTCGTAGAAATTTCTACGTATGGATATTTTTTTTGGAGATAGTTGTAGATATCCATTCAGCGAACCTTCTTTCTATTGGTTTTTTGTTAGCAAACTGTATCACTATAACTCCAAATGTCAAAAAAAAGCTTGGTGTTTATTCACCACAATCTACTAGCTACACGTGGTGCCACGAGGCGGATTTGAACCACCGACACAAGGATTTTCAGTCCTCTGCTCTACCCCTGAGCTACCGTGGCGTGCGTTGAAGCGTTTGTATTATAGGCGGGGGTCTCTTGTCTGCAAGGGAAAAAGGTTGGAGCTAGACTTTTCAATGATCAATAGTCACTTATCACTTTTCACTCTTTACTGTTGCTCCGGCAATCATTCTTACTTTTTTGTGAAGCCGTACCTGTGTAAGATATTGGTAGTTTAATGTACTTACCTATTGATACCTATGTTGCAAGAAGGACAAATGGCTCCGGACTTTACACTTCCCTCTTCTGAAGGAAAGGATATATCCCTTTCTGACTTCCGGGGTAAGCATGTGATTCTATACTTTTATCCAAAGGACAATACTCCTGGCTGCACTGCCGAGGCCTGTGATTTTCGAGATAATATGGCTCGTCTTCAAAGTGCGGATACGATAGTGCTTGGAGTGAGCAAAGATTCACTCAAATCACACGACAACTTCAAAGCGAAACATGAGCTTAACTTTCCTCTCCTCTCCGACACTGAGGGTGAAGTGCTCAAGCTTTATGAAGCCTGGGGAGAAAAAAAGAACTATGGAAAGGTGTACTTTGGAATTATTCGAAGCACGTTCTTTATCGACAAGGACGGCATCCTCCAAAAGGCTTGGTACAATGTACGTGCAAAAGGCCACGTGGACCGAGTCCTCAAGGAACTTGAAGCACATATATAGATAACAGATATCCTGAAGATACAAAAAAGAGGAGCATTCTGCTCCTCTTTTCTTATTGTCCGTTTAGCTGCTGCAATACTTCCTGTGCTCTTCTCTGTATATACTCTGCAATAGGTCTTGTCTGCTCGTCCGTATCGATCGCTTCCTGGGCTTTGGCTGTAGCCTGCAACGCATAATCCTTCGCTAGGTCAAAGTTATCCTGCACCCCCGCGATGAAAGCTGTGAGCACAAAGTCATAAGCCTTTGCTATCTTTGCTAGACCTATGACCACTGCATCCTCTGGAGCAAGCTTGTAGGCCTGCTGCGTGTAGTCTACTGCCAATTCTGTCGCTCTCTTTGCATTGGAAAGCATCCCAGCATTGATGTAATACTCTACTTGCAGTACCTGCTGCTCCGTCTCTCGCATAAGGAGGAAGAGATTTCCACTATTTCGGATCATAGTCATCAGGTAGATGATTTCAGCCACTTGTGCCCTCGTCAGCTCCTGACCGGGACGTAGGTTTCCACTTTCGTCGGCACGGATGAGACCTACATATCCTGCATAGGTCACATAGGGATGAAACCAATCATTGATCGATACATCCGTATATGCGGTAGGCGGTACCCATTGATCTGGCTTGAATCGATTTGCCATCAATAGCATCTTGAGGAATGCAGCACGCATAACTGTGTTACCTGGTGCAAAGGTACCATCTGGGTTTCCTCCTACGATCCCCATGCTCTTTGCATGCATCACATAGTTTTTAAACCATGCGCCCTCTGGTACATCTGGAAACTCCGTAGCATTTGTGCTCTCCGGCAACTGAATCCTGGAACCTACTAGGATAAATTTGAGGGCTTCTGCCCTATTTACTTTCTGATTTGGTCTAAAGGATCCGTCCTCATATCCACCAATTACCTGCTGTTCCTTGAGGAAGCGGATAGCCACGAAATTCGGATGTGTACGATCGATATCCGTAAACAGTTGATCCTCTACCCCAGCCTCCGTATTGGACAACTCTTGGCTCAATGCCCCAGGAAGTGAAGCTCCAAGTAAGGAAGCAATAGCTAGAGCACTTACAATTTTTTTCATATTTCTCACATAGTAATGCATGTAAATCCTATCATACTCACTCCCTAGTTCATACACGCGAACGTGCAATACTGTTGCTTCGATTTGCCTTTGTGGAGGAATAAGAAAAACCCGCTTGAGGCGGGCTTTTCAGCTATCTATGTATTAGTACGCAGTGTAGTTGATGATAGTGCGTCCTACGCGTATTTCCGCATTGTTTTCCGTGTCATCCACCTGCATGGTGAAGGTGAACTCTAGCGTATCCCCTGGTGATGGAGAACATGCTAGGTCGGCGAGATCTAAGATCACTGTATCCCAGGTCGCATCCGCAAAGGTTACATCGTCGTCCGCGCTTGCTAGCCCAGAGTCACAGTTTGCACCCCCTACGATGTCGATATCGTAATCAATGTCATTATATGTTTCATCCGCGTCTCCAGGGTACACTTTGAAGCTTATTGCATTCGTTGTTTCAAAGTTTACGAAGTCCTCTGGGATTGGGATTCGGAACTTCACATTTATATCTTGAAGGTTGTTTCTCCTTGTCTGCCAACCATAGTAGTATTCATCCTCAGTAGAATCGTAGTCTCCTACGAGTACTCCCTTATGGTTATTCGTACCAGCAATGTTCTTTCCTGTATCCTCGTCGATAACAGCATTCGGAAACTCTGGATGGAACTCAAGCACCTCAGTCTTGATATCTCCTCCTCCTAGTGGCACCCATGTGTCTGCACCTGCATCTGTACATACGTATACCGTGTTATTCGTTGTATCAAAGGCAAGCTCACCAGTACTATCACAGGTTGACCCAAGTACTGTAGCTTTTTCCGTAATCTGAGTACTCGAAGCTCCTGTGAAATCCACAGCACCATCTGCAGTGATATCTCTGAGGTCCGCATCTCCGTCCGTATCGATACTCCAGTTTGCGGAACTAAACTCAAGGGTACCTGTCGCAACTAGGCTTACGTTTCCAGTGGCGTCTATATCAATATCGTCAGCGTTGATATCTAGAAGCCCTGTAGTGGTAAGATCTAGTTCGTTTGCTCCTGTGTTGATACTAAAGTCTGCATCGGCAGTAAGCGTATTGTCTGCATCAAAGGCAAAGACATCCTCGAAATCCTGTGGACCGATCGGCACCCATGCTGATCCGTTATATGTATACACTTGATCATCTGTGGTGTTGTAATACGCGTCTCCTTGCGATGGACTTCCTCCGAAGAATGTTGTTTCTGCTGTAGCATTATCGGCAGCAGTACCAAAGGAAGTCGCTGTTGCGCTAGATGCGTCTGCTCCAATCAGATCCCACGTAGCCACACCCGCAGCTCCTGTAGCCGTACAGTAGTACATAGAGTTATTATCCGTTCTAAACACTAACTCATCTACGTTTGCACAAGCAGCCAACGTATTCGGATCTCCAGCTACTTGTCTCATTCTGAAGCCTGTTGTTGCAGAAGCATCAAAATACTGAGTAAAGACAATATCATCATCTATTTCGAATTGTTCATTGGTAATGTCCCAGTTGATGGTTCCATTTTCTGATGCCGTACCAGAATTACCAAACTTCACGTATATGTCTGTAGCATCCGTGTCCGCATCGAAATCAATCACCAGATTATCAGCATCCATTTCGAACTCCTCGTCGTTTTGGAAGATGATTCTCGCTTGCACGGAACCCATGGGGGCTGCAAGCAGAGCAACTCCTGCTAAGAGGGCGAGTGAGCGTCTTAGGATATGGTTTGAACTTTGTTTCATACGTTCTTATATAGGATGAATTTTGAAATGGTTTGTCTTGCCGCTATGCGGTTTGTAGCTTCTGGGGGATGAAAAACTCCCCTACTGCGGGCTCCCCAACTTTCCATTGGAAGTATCCTCTCTCTCCATTCCTCTCACTTGGGAAGAGTACCACACCCTTGTTGAAGTCCTTGAAGAAGCACCCAACCATAGCCAATTCCATCGTATGATACTGTATATCTTCTATCAGAAGTTGAGTCTCTGATAAATCCCTGTAGGAGGATTTCACTTGGACAGCTCCGAGGTTTTCTTTTCTCTTACGGTCGTCGCCTTTTAATATCTTTTCCCATTTAACAACTACATCCTTTGCGATGTGTTCTACAAAGGCCAATGCATCATTGGCTTCATGTTTTGTGAAAATTTTTTTCTTCGTTGCCGACTCCATGTTTTTGTTTTATTTTTTGGATCTATTAATTATATCAAAAACAGCCTCTAATTTGAAAAAGGCTGCTTGCGTTTTTTTCAGATTATTGTGTTGGGTCTCTATAGCAATTCGACTTCATACGCCCCCTCTCCTCCTCTGTCTCTTCTGGCCTCTTTGTACCGATGTACAAGTGGATTTCTCCCCAGGAGCTTTTCCACGGTAGGTTTTACCACAGGACCATTCCTGGAATGAAGTCCTCGACCTGTAATCACTAATAGTTTTCTCTTACCCTGCCTGCTAGCCTTTTGAAGAAAAGCTTCTAACCTCGCCTCGATATTTACAGGTAACAACACTCCAAGGTCATGAAAATCCAGGCATGCTTCAGGCCCAGCGAGGTGCTCATACTTATTGATGCTCCTTTTCTTTGTCGCCTTTTTCATACTAACAATTTGAAAGTAATTCTTTTTATGGCAAGTGTTTGTTGATTGACTAGAGACAGGACTCCTATAAATATGGGGGTGAAATAAACATAGGAGGTTGGCCATATGCGTGGACTGTTTAACAGCGATCGCGGACTCTTCGGATTATTTTAAAGCCGAGGAACACCCCAGAGGTGTGGCCGTGATGGGCCGACCGCAAAACAAAAAGCTCAAGGGGAAGTCTACTTCCCCTTTTGTTTATCCTTGTAGGCTTTCTTATCTCCATATGAGATGAACTCCTTATGGTGTGCTGGTGCGTGTCGCCCCTTCTTTTCCTGATGTTTTATGCCACACCAGTACTGCTCCGTAGCTCCTGCTACTGCTGAAGCAAAAGCCAAAAGCCCATTCCCATACCCACAATACGCACAATTTATTTTGTCGTACCATGCAAGATACGAGAGCTTCTGACGGTCGATAAAGATATACTTTTTTCTTGATACATACGGGATCCCGAACAAGGGGAAACAAATCCTATGGTATATCTCGATACAGATATCAAGAATCAGAAATGGGATAATCATCCCATAGATAAACGGCATACTGAGTGTATACCGAATTGCCATTTGAATTGGCTTTGGCTTTGCTACTTTATAATACTCCACTAGTACTGGGTTAGTCGTGTAAGATCTACGGATGGATAATAATAGTCCAGAATTGTCACAAAATTTTTCTGCTGCTGAGCCATCTTGGTTGCACCAAGCCCACTCAAGCCTACCCCATGCCCACACGCTCCCTTTGCATCCCTTATAAGATCAACTCCCTCTGGATCACCTACAGCGGCGTACGCCCCCTCCGTTTTCTGAAAGTACTCTTGTCCCGACCAACCAGCTTCAGCCGGAGTTTTCCTCCTACCCAACTCTCCCGTGCAGCTTGAATATGCTGCTCTAAAGTACTCATCCTTATAGGAAAGTACTAAACTCTCAGTTTCTCGAAGTGCCTGCTGCCACTTTGGGCTACGTTGCGTAAACCCATACCCCAAGTACTTTTGAAAGACCGCAGGATCGTCACTTGCATCATAGCGCTCGTCAGCAAACTTTCTATAGTCTGTCATCGTGTAGTGTGCTGCATAACTGCGTGCCATTACCGCCAAGGCCTTTCGCTTCTCGTGTTGATCTGACTCTGGAACCTCTGCGATCCCTCGCATGTAGTCTTCCAACCCGAGCTCATTTACTACCAACATACCTTTCCCCTCCTTGTAGAGCTTCAGCCCCCCTTGGAACTTGTTATCATTGTACACACCCTTCGTATCCCATGCCGGCGTCCTATCCCAAGACCTCAGTTCTACATATCCATCCTCATCAGAAGCAATATCAAGGGACTCACCGCGAAGCAAGCTTGACCCTACACGGGCGATAATCCCATCACTGTAGGCTACCGCCACAAAAGGCACGCCTTCCGGCTGCACAGCAGTGTGCTCTCCATCTGACACGGTCAAATCTCCCAACCCAGAGACCAATGCATAATGCAGTCCTTCAGGATAACTAAGTTTTACGCGTATATCTCCTTGGCTTGCTAGTCCCACAGGGATAAGGAGGGCAAGAAGCGTAGCTGTCAGTAGGTGTTTCATAGGATGGGTAAGGTTATACCAATTCGTTGTGCATATCATGATCTTCCTCCTCATGGGCAGCATGATCATCGTCTTCATGGTCGTCGTGCTCATGGTCATGATCATGATCGTCGTTTGTATGGTCTATCTCTTCCACATGCTCAGCTCCGTGACTATGTCCGTGATCGTCTCCTATGACCCCAACGGTCACAGCCCACATAATTCCAAGTCCTATCGCAAAGGCTACTGCTTGTAAGATATACTGCGATACCTTCCCGTGGGTATGAATTGCAGGAGCTACGTCAGCAAGGGCAATATAAAGAAGCTGTCCTGCAGCAAGAGGTAGCAGAACAACACTTACCCCCTCAATGACCTGCCCTAAGGTAAACACAAGGACCACTCCCAAGAGTGCAGTGAGGGATACGAGAAAATTGCTCAATACAACCTTACCCTTGGACCAACCCGCTAGGGAGAGAAGTGATGCATCTGCGAGCTCTTGTGGAATTTCATGAAGCGCTATTGCTACCGTGGTTGCCACACCTACCTCAGGAGAAATCATAAAAGCAGCTCCCAACGCTATACCATCCATAAAATTGTGTACCGCATCTCCAAGGAGATTGAGCGGAGCTAGATGTTCGTGCTTATGCCGCTTATCCTTACATCCAAGCTCATGGTGAGAATCATGACTACAGTGAAATACTCCCTCTACAACTAGCATCAAGACAATTCCAGCCAACACCCAGATACTCGCCTCCCCCACAGGAAGCAATTCATAGCTCTCCGGAAGCAAGTGAAAGAAAACGTTTCCAAGTAGCGCCGCTGCTGCGAAGGCTACCATGATAAACAGTCCGCGCTTCACCACTGACTCATTTCCCAAAAACAGTGCGATACCAGAGAGTGAAATCACCGCCATCACTAGTGCGGCTAAAAGTGCGTAGAGCATGAATACGGGTAAATATCTGTATGATAGTTATCTCAAATGCTCGGGGAATTGCAAGTTATTCCACCCGCTCTTCTGCTTGAAGATGGAAGTGCAAGAATCTCACGGCCTGGAACCCCTCCCCATTGGTAATCATTCGATACTTCTTGAGCTGGTACTTGTTGATTACCGAGGATGCAATACCGAACATATCAGCAATCACTTCTCCATCCTCCTCTTCAAGCTCGCTTACATCCTTGATATCTACCTCAGACCAGGCATACGCTGCACACCTGCAGATACGAGAAGTCCCCACAGCTCCTCCTCAGAGAAACACTGCTGACACTGATCAAAGGCTAATATGGACCTGGGCTCTACGCCTCGAAACAGGTATCCACCAATGAGCACCCCAAACAATAAGGAGATCAGAACAACAAGAACAAGAATGAGTTTTTTCATGAATGTGATTAGTCAATGTTGAGTATACCCTAGCACCCCTCCCCTGCAAGACCTACCTTGGAAGCTCACACATATGGTGGATGATGCGATCTGGATATTCTTCATTTAAACGATCAGCCGAATGATATCCCCAGGTAATACCTATAGAACGACACTTTCCCTCCTTTGCCGCTCGCACATCCTGCCGCATATCTCCTACGTAGGTGGTAGATGCAGGATCAAACTGGTGCATCTGCATAATCTCAGTGATAGCCTCCTGTTTATTATGCATTCCCCCATGGAGCGCATCAAAATAGAAATCAATACCATAGATTCGTGCCTCCGCCTCTACCCTACTTTGGGGGTGTGAACTAAACACTATCAGTTTGCACCCATTTTTTCGCAAACTCTTTAGTACCGGCACCACACCCGAATAGAGCGAAGGTGGCGAAATTGTACCTAAAGTTTCTGCAAAACGCGTATCTACCTCCTCCTTTTCTACTTCTGGGAAGTACGACTTCCAAAAATTCATATATGGCCCCTCAAGCTCTACGCGAAACTGCTCTCTTGGTATAGGCTGACCTCCAAACTCCTGCATAAGAAGCATACTTGTCTCGTATACTGGAGTAAAATCATCGCTCAGGGTACCTGACCAATCGAAAATATAGTACTTCATGGTGTTTGGGGAGTGTTGTTCTAGTCTCTAGTTTGCAGCAGGTTTCCTGATCTAGGAACTGCTTCCCCTTGCCAGACTATTATCCTATGCCTTCTTTCTTTTTGGGCAAAAGTTTCACATTGCTCTATACTTTTCCATGAAGTCATTCTGGCTATAATTCAACATCAAACCTATCAATTCGTTATATCATATTCTCACTAGCTTTGAGCACTGCATCCTCAGTTTGGCGACCGGTACTAGCATCCTTTGGTTTATTTATGTACCTCATTGGCTGCATTATCCTTTTTGTGGTGAGTGTAGAGTTTGATCCTACGGGGAAAGAGTTTATCCGTCTTGGGGACTTTGTAGAGGGCGAGGTCTCCTTTACTCCTGGAAGCGACCCCCTCCTCACTACTGAAGAGGGAGCAATATATTCTATACGAAGATTTGCTACGTATGCTAAGTTTCGCACTGAGCTTTCTCCACTCTATGGATATACTCTTGGGGCTGAGGTCATACCAAGTTCAGAGATACCTCATGCTCCTAGATCTCAAGAAGACTTCCTTGTCCCCGTGCTCTGGGTACTCCTTAGCATGATCTGCATAGCTGCCTACCCAAAGGTTCTATACGTTGATTACTTTGCCTCCACATGATAGAGCTTCTTTTTTTTCTGGGTGTTGCTTCGCAAATGGTCTTTCTTTTGCTCCGTGAGCTAGAGATCAAGGTCCTTGGAATACCTATCGCGGAGGTAGCTACGGGTACTCTCCTTGCCTTCGGCACCTTTATCGCGCTCTTTGTACCTGATCTCCCTATACCCTTTCTTCTTCGAGACGCACTCCTTACCACGAGCGCAGTGATCGGCCTCTTGTTTGCAATAGCCCTTGGCTTTGGCACCTTCAAGGCTGCACAACGGATGAGTATCATCCCAGTTTTGGTCTTTCACCTTTTTGCCCTCCTCTATTGGAGTGCTCATGAGGAGCTGCATCGTTTCTTTGCCTTTGATCTGCTTCTTTGGTGGATCACACCTCTTCTACTCTCAATTGTTGTCCCCTACTTTAGGAAATGGCACGCGCTTCGAGGTGTCGCATACCTCTGGCTGTATGCACTCCTTCTGTTTTTTACCATACGATTCTTTAGCCCACTCACTGAAGTATTTGAGCCTTCTCTTACGCAGGCACTGTTAGGTGGAGCACTTCTGGTACCAATGGCGCTGTACTCATTTTTCGGAATCAAGCTCGCTGCCATGGTAGGCACTTCCCTTGTTTCTAAAGATGGCCGCCAACTCCTAGGGACCTTTCTCGATAGTGTGTGGCCACCTAACTTTTCTCTGTTCGATCTCCTGTATGCAGTGTTGAGCATCTGCCTTTTCATCCTCCATGCCATTGGCACCTTGGAACTTCATACTCTCATGGAGCTACTCCTTCTCCTCTTCTTCTTTATCTATCCAAAAAAAGAGTCCTCCCAAGGGAAGACTCATTCATACCATACCTAGAGAGGCTTATGCCATGTACGCAAGATGCGTGATGTATCCTCCAAGTAGAAGGACGATGATACCCATTGCCATCATAAATTCCTTCTTTTCAAACGCTTTTACCATGTTTGGTAGGTGCCTTGGAAAGAGAGAGAAGGATATTCCCTTTGCAATCGCAGCCCAACCGATGAAGGAAACAATTCCCTCTGGAAGAGATCCCCAAAGATTGTGATTGAGTACAATGATGAGACCGAGAATAAGATTTGCTGCTCCTCCAAACATGATCAGGGTATTGGATTTGCGAAACTCCTCAATGTAGTCCTTGAAGAAGGAACTATTGAGAAGGAGTGAGATTCCGTAGATAAGGGCTACGGGCCCGGCGATTTTGAGTATGAACAAGGTAAAGCTCATACTTTCTGCCATTGCCATAACAGCTTCTGGTGCCATTGCTGCTGTATCCATGGGGGTGGGGTTACAGGTAGATAGTGGTTTCCCGCCTTCGGCGGGGGTTTTCGGTTTACGGTTTGGTTTGTGCTTGGCGGGCGTATTCACTGTCTATCGTACACTCTGTTTTTTGTTTAGGAGAGGCGCTTCTCTTTTCATGTATGTGTTTCCGTGTTGTATATATAATTGGTCCACGTGTATAATGGATAGATGGATACACATGCAGCGCACAAACAGACCACGGCACTTATAATCTTGGATGGATTTGGGATCGCTCCAGCTTCGGCTAGCAACCCTGTGACTCCTCAGACCATGCCCTTTTATCATGCTCTTCTTGAACGCTATAGTCATAGCAGGCTTCAGGCTTCTTCTTCTGGTGTCGGACTTCCGGAAGGACTAATGGGTAATAGTGAGGTTGGTCACCTCACCATGGGTGCTGGACGCGTACTCAAGACTTCGCTCGTTCGTATCAACGATGCGATAGAGGATGGAAGCTTTCAAAGTAACTCTGCCTTTCGCACCGCGCTCTCCCACGTGGCAACCCATGGTAGCAGCATGCATCTCATGGGTCTCCTTTCCGACGGGGGCATCCACTCAAGCATCGAGCACCTCTTTGCCTTGATTGATCTATGTGCAGATGCTGGGGTTCCCACCTATATCCACTGTTTTCTTGATGGACGCGACACACCTCCAAAGAGTGCACTCACCTACTTGCGTAGACTTGAAGACTACATCGCATCCCATGAATCTATCCATATCTCTACCCTTGGAGGGAGGTACTTTGGCATGGACCGAGATCAACACTGGGATCGTGTGCAGAAAGCCTATGATGCACTCACTGGCGTAGATCGTTCCAAGGCCTTTACTTCTGCGGAGGAAGCCGTGAAGGTTGCCTACATGCGTGGGCAAACGGACGAATTTGTCGAGCCTTGTATGATAGACCTTGGGAGTGATACACAATTTATCTCTTCTGACGATGCATGTATCTTTTTCAATTTCCGTACGGATAGACCAAAGGAGTTAACTGCCGCATTCTCGCAGCCAAGCTTTGAGGGATTTGAGCGAGCTCGCTTAGAGAACCTCTCCTTCGTTTGCATGACTGCCTACGACGAATCCTACACCAACGTGGAGATCGCCTTCCCTCCCGAGATACCTGAGCATACGCTTCCAAGCTGGCTTGCTACGCATGGACGCACACAGTTTCATACGGCGGAGACCGAAAAATATGCGCATGTAACATATTTTTTCAATGGAGGTGTAGAGCAACCCCTTCAGGGAGAAACACGCAAACTTATCCCAAGCCCCAAGGTAGCCACCTACGACCAGCAACCAGCAATGAGCGCCCTAGCGGTGAAAGACGCCGTACTTGAAGCACTTCGCTCTAGGAACTATGACTTTCTCGTGGTGAACTTTGCCAATCCAGACATGGTTGGTCATACAGGAAACCTTGAAGCAACCCGAGAGGCTTTAGCGACTATAGATACCTGCTTGCGAGAAATAGTGGAGACACTAGAATCACTTGGTGGTAACGGAATCCTTACAGCGGACCACGGCAACTGTGAACATATGCAGTATGAAAATGGTTCCAAACATACAGCACATACGACAAGCTTGGTGCCCTGTGTCCTACTCGGCGCGACTCAAGGAATACTTGAGGATGGGACCTTGGCGGACGTAGCTCCAACAATTCTTGCACTCATGGACGTAGAAAAGCCAAAGGAAATGACGGGAAAAAGCTTACTCTCCAAACCGAAAACTATTTGATATCTGATATTTGAACTTTGAGACTTGCCATTTGAAAAAACAGGTAGCTTTGCTACCTGTTTTTTATCTAGCTATGGAATAATAGAATTACAGGGACTATCGCTCTGGATGCTCCAGAGACGTGCATAGTGCCCGTTTTTTTGTATTAGTTCCGTATGATTGCCCTCCTCCACAATCTCCCCACTCTTCATCACGAGTATCCGGTCCACATTTCGTATCGTAGACAAACGGTGCGCAATGATAATGGCGGTCTTGTTTTGCAGAAGCGCATCGAGCGCGGCCTGGATCAAGGCTTCCGTCTCATAATCGAGTGCGGAAGTACTCTCGTCCAGGATTAGGATAGGGCTGTCGCGAAGTATCGCCCGCGCAATATTGATACGCTGACGCTCTCCTCCAGAAAGCACCTTACCCTGATCCCCAACAATCGTGTCATACCCATCCTCAAAGCGCATGATACACTCATGGCAGTGTGCGAGCTTGCAGGCACGGATCACCTCCTCATCGGTTGCATCAGGGCGTCCGTAACGGACATTGTATTTGATGCTTCCGTGGAAGAGGGATCCATCCTGGGATACCAGCGAGATATGTCGCCAGAGAGACTCTCTGGTCACCTCCGCAATATCCTGCCCCTTGATCTCTATCGATCCTGCGTCAAGATTATAAAATCTCAGTAGGATTCGGATTAAAGAGGACTTCCCTGAACCTGTCGGCCCCACCACAGCGATTTTTTCGCCCTGGCGTATGGAGAGATTCAGCCCCGTAAACAGGGGCTTACTTGCGTAGGCAAATCCTACATCTTTAAACTCAATATAACTCACAGTACCAACTCCTTTGCTTCTTTTTTATCGGTAACTTCGTGCGGAGTCTCGAGGTGCTCTACCACTTCCAGCCCCTTTGAGGTGGCCAGACCAATGTGCTTGAGCTGCCCGCCGAGATCTAGCATGCGCATGGTGAGAATGCCATTTAAGCCAATCAACACCACCACATCTTCGTAGGCGACAAGCCCACGCGTACTCATGGAGACATACAGGGCAAACAACAACACATTGTAGGCCGTCAGCATGAGATTCTGTGCCAAGCGCACGTAGGTATCAAAGGTCCATGCGCGCTTCCATGCTTTCTTGGAGGCTTCTGCTACGCGCCCATACTCCATGGTTTCTAGTCCGAGTGCTGCGTTGGACTTCACGGCAACGTTGTTGATAACACTGTCGGAAAGTCTTCCAGACACCACGCTATTGGAGCGGGTGGCAGCCTCATCCATGGGTTTGCGCTTTTGCACTGCCCACAGTGTGACGGTAAAAAAGATGACAAAGTACCCGATGGTTAGCACACCAAACATGGGACTTAAGTGCCAAAGCATGATCAGCATAACGACTAGCTCCATAATCGAGGGAGCAAAGTAGTAACGTAGCTGATCGTCAATGGTTTCAAAGGCGTCAGCAAAGCCATTGGCTTGCTTTACCAGACTGCCTGGGAAGACATTCTGAAAGAAGCGCACACTATGGCCATGCAAGTAGCAAAACACATGGAGCTGTAGCTGTTTGATCACTTCGAGTTGGTACTCGATAGCAATCACGTCACGCATATGCCTGACCAACGTGGATATGCCGTACAAGCAGCCGAGAATGATCACATAGCTAATCCCGTAGGACCAGGCGCTCGTGCCTTCCTTGCTAAGCACCTCGAGTAGGTCTCGAAGTATGTACGGTACGATAAGTTTTTCTGCGACGAGTATTGACGTCAGAAAGAGCATGAAGAGGATTCTCCACTTGAAGTGGAGAGCGAAGGGTGCGTACACCCTGAGGATTTTAAGTATTGAGTAGCCCATGATTTTGGGCCTCCTTTCTTAAAGAAAATTTTGTAAGAATTCTAAACAAATTCCATAGCTAGTTGTCAAAGATCATCTATTGGGTGACACCCACCGCTTGTATTGGTGGTGTCTTCATGCAGGCTCCAAACCTGATGAATCGTAGATAATCGGCCATGGAATTTGGTAAAAAGATAAAATCCATAACAACCTCTTTATAGCATTTAAATTTTGTTTGTAAAGATTTTAGAAAAAAAATTGCCCACTCTTGCCCAATGCACATTGTGTATTTTACTTCGTCTGCTGCATGATGTACTCTTCTCTCGAATCTCCTTATACTCGCTCTATGACTTCTCTAACCTTTGTCACTGGCAACCCCAATAAGCTTGAGGATGCAGCCCTTGTCCTCAAGGATTTTCACATACACGGAGTAGACTTTGATGTCCCAGAGATCCAGTCTATGGACCCTAAAGAGATCATTAAAGCAAAGCTTGCGTATGCATACCCGAAGCTAGAGGAACCCTGTTTTGTCATGGATGCGTCTCTCACTATGGAGTGCTTGGGAGGCTTCCCCGGTCCCTTTATCAAGTTTTGGTATGAACAGTCAGTGGGAGCGGAAAAGACATGTGAGATAGCCAATCACTTTGATCAGCATGACTGTAGGTTTGTAAATACCCTTGGTTACTTCGATGGAAAAGAGCTGCATTATTTTGTAGAGGAGCTCCCAGGAAGCATACCTACCGAGCCTCGTGGAGAAAACGGTTATCACTGGGATGTCATCTTCATCCCTGAGGGAGAAACACGCACCTTTGCCCAGATGCAGCCTGAAGAAAAGATGCAGTATGCACCTCAAAAACAGCTTCTCACAAGGCTCCGCACGTTCTTACTCTCCCAGAGCTAGGAAGCAGGCAGTCATAGCCGACTCTCTATACCAACCGAGCTCTCTCAGCTCATCGATGGTAAACCATCTATACTCCTCATGCTCATCACTCAGGGTAACTTCTCCCCCTTCAAGCGTACAATGATAGTACAGCGCCGCCTTTTCTCCTGAGCGTAGAGAAACCCATCTATCCGCATGTACGATAGCACCTACCTCAACGATAAGATTTGTCTCCTCCTGTACCTCTCTTTTCAGAGTTTGTGCAAAGGTGTCTGAAGACTCCACCTTCCCTCCGGGTAGCATCCAAGCGTTTTCCTTTCCCCCTGGGAAACGAAGCACCAAAATCTTTTGGTCAGTAGCCCTTACCACTACTCCATATACTGCCAGGGTGAACAGTGTGTGCTTTGCTTTCATATGAGGTCTCCAATAGTAAACTGAATAGGTTCCATGCAGCTACTATAGCGAAGATCTTATTCCTTTGCTATGCTAGCTTCACGTACGTATTCTCAAATTATGAAAAAATCTACTTGTGCAGAACTGCGAGGTGCCTGTGATGTTGAAATAACTGGAGTGACTCCTGAAGAGATGGGACAGAACTGTAGAGCCCACGTGATGAAAATGGTGGAGCAGAAAGATGCAGCACATCTTGAGGCAATAGCTGCTATGAAACAGCTTAGCCAAGAGGAGCAACAGGCATGGTCTCAAGAGTTTGCTGCCGGCTTTGATAGCTTGCCTGACGCATCTTAGTGCTGACCTCTTTTTACCACCATTCTACACCTTACCCTTGTTCCTTATGTCACATTATTACTGCCAAGGCTGCGATACTAGTTCCGCTGACATGACCGTGTGCGAAGCTGATGGTTGTGCTCACCAGTGGGAAATGCTCCTCTCCTGTGACTGTACGGATGATACACACGGGAAATCAGCAGATGCTCCAGCTACCTTGGATAGCAACGGCAATGTCCTCCAAGATGGAGATAGCGTTGTTCTTATCAAGGACCTCACGCTTCGCGGTACCTCTCAAAAAATCAAGCAAGGGACAAAGGTCAGCAAAATTCGCCTTACCGACAATCCAGAAGAAGTGGATTGTAAGATTGGTGGAACGGCGATTGTGCTGCGCGTCGAGTTTTTGAAAAAGGTGTAAAAGGCTTCTATTCGTGCCAAGAGTCTCCCCATGTGAAGTCCTTCCAAAGTGCAAGGGCTTCTTTTGTTCGCTCTCCCACTTCACCATTCCCGACAGGAGTACCATCTATCCTTGTGACAGGTGTGAGCTCCTTACCACTGCCCGTCAAAAACACCTCAGATGCACCTAGCAACTCTTCGAGGGTAAAATCTCGGACGGCTACCTCGGTCAGTTCAAGGAATGCGTTTCT
The DNA here is from genome assembly GCA_030430105.1 of bacterium. The sequence continues at coordinate 20,584 of JAUIFW010000001.1, forward strand.
GGTAATTCCCGGGAGAATATTGCTTCCTGTGGTGGTAAGCACCCCGTCAATCACAGCAAACACATTGCTATTTGACCCCTCATACACCTGATTCTGGGAGTAGTATACGGGCTCCTCAGCATCTTGCGACGCTGCAATCTGGTACTGACGTACTCCTTCAATATAGTTGTTGGTTTTTGCGTGTGGCAGATAGCGATCGTGTTCTACGGTGATGATTCCGATACCCTTTTCATATCGCTCCTCGGGATAGATCACGGCGTCATCCACGATAATGATCAAGGTTGGTTCCTCTGCAGGAAGCATACTTCCTCCTTTACCACCCGAGACCATGATCTTCACATACTTTTCCTTCCCATCTGCATTTGCTTCCAAGGTCGCTAGAATCTTTTGCTCGAGCTCCTCCTTGCTCCAGGGCATAGCCAAGCCAATGTGGGTCGCTGAGTTCAAGAGTCGATCTACATGCTCAGGGAGTTTGAAGGGACGCCCATTATAGGTGCGCAAAAAGTCAAAGACCGCATAGCCTCTTGAAAAACCGAGGTCTCTCGGAGAGATGAGGAGTTCGTGCTCCTCTACGAGCTTGTTGCCTAGTAAATGCTTCGCCATGTAGACGCTAGTGAAGGAATGATGAGATATTTGTAGCATAGCTTCTGCATGCCGTACAATTCTGTGTACTTGCGCAAGTTCTCGCTTTCTTTTGATAAGAAAAAAGCCCCATCTAGGGGCTCTATTGTTTTGCTTTTAGGTGACTAGAACAAAGGAAGCTTTTCAAATTGCTCTTCTAATTCTCCACTGGGTTCATGCACCCAGAGAGCAATCTGTGAGATTCCCATGTTACTCATACCGCTCATAAATCTCTCCATATACTCAGAGGTGTTTTGGACTTTTACCAAGTAGCAGAAGCCCTTGGTATCACAGATATTTGCGATATTATATCGCTTGTCCCACTTCCAGGAGGTATATGGTTTATCGTTTGGACTATCCGGATTGATGCAAAGCCCATAGGTGTTTATGAACTCCCTGCGCTTTTGCTCCTCCTGTTCTTCCTGCTTTTTGCGCTCCAGCTCAAGCTGCCTTTTGCGTTCCTGCTCCTCGCGCATTTTGGCCTTCTTCTTACCCCCGAGTACATCAATGAGTTTTGCGAACATAGTAGTTCTCCTTTTGTTTTTGATAATTTAATATAGCGCATTTTAGATATTTGTCAAACCCCCATTATGCTCGTTTTATGTCCATTTCATCCAGCTAAAAAAAGAGCACCCATTGGTGCTCTGCGTCTTATGCATATTTCTTGTACGCCTGAATCAGGAGCTCAGAAACTGCCTCCCAAGTATCCAGCGTTGTTTTGTTTTCCTGGATTTCTTTCACTAAAAAGTTCTTTTCGTAGAGAGCTGCAAAGTGTTTCTGCAGCTTCTTCTTGGTTGCTCCGCTTTTTAGTAAGGTAACAATTTCGGGAAGATATGAGTAGTACTCATCTCTTCCATTGATGAACCATCCCTCATCTTTTGAAATGGTACATGGATCCCAAAAGTAATAGAGGATCTCATCCACGGCGGATTCGAGGTCCCTGTTCCGTTTTTTCATAGCGCATAACCTGACTTTCTGTTTTAATATACTTTTATATTCTATCTTTTTATTTTGTCAACCATAAGTACATACGTTACCTCCTTGCTCACTTATTTCACAAAAAAAGAGGCCTTTAGCCTCTTTTATATCCTTTCTGTTTTATACTTTTAGAACTCTCATTTCCCTCCATTCTTTCACCTCAGCGGTAGGAACTGGCTCTAAGGCCACTCCCCGTCTGTGATCATAGAAGATATAGGGAGATACAGTCTCAATACCTAACCCTTCAGCGGCTAAAATTGAGACCTTTCCTGGCTTGTTTCCACCTTCATACAAAGCAAATGCTCCTTCCATCTGCTCTGCTTTTTTGGCTTTGTAAAGATCGCCAGCGCAAGACCGGCTTTTCATCTCGATGTGAAATTCACCGCAAGAGAGGTACCTACCTTCATACTCTCTCCCTCCATATTTATTCACTCCATAGTATGCAAATATGGGATCTCCATTCTTGGCTACACCTAGAAAGTAGATTTTATCCAACATTTGAGGGTATTCCCATTTTCTCCCATCAGAGCAGTGCACCGTGTATACTTCTGCCTGACTGAATGCCGACGAAAGATATACATTCCCACCGTACTGAAAGAAAAGTGATCTACCTCCGTTGATACGACTCTTTCCTTGGAATAATTTTTCCAATTTGAAATCCTGAAAGAGGATTTCAATTGCTGTATGGAGTCGTGCAATTTCTATTGTGGACCATCTAGGGTCCATAATTCTGACTGCTTCTCGAAGGCTGATATCCTCCTCTCTCAGAATGCTGTAAGAGGCATTTGCCTTAAGCTCTCTAGAGTTACTCTCGAAGGAAATTTCTGGAGCAATGGGAGCAAGCATTTGTTCAATTACTTGCTTCGCCTCTTCCATGCTCATCTGGGCACCCTCCTTGTATGACTGAAGGAATTCAGACTCGAAGTCTTCAATTTCGACTTCAATATGGTTTCTCTTTCTTTTCAGATCGAGAAACTTGTCTTTTTTCTCCTTCAAGAACTCTTTTGCATTGCAGAATTCTGCAAATTCCTTCTTCAAAGCCTCCATGTCATGAACCTCTTCAAGAAGAGTGGTTTTTAGCTTGCCTTGAAGCTTTTGCGACTCTACTTTTGCGATCTCTAGCTCTTCCTCAGCCTTAGAAATCTTATAACTGATCTCATAAGAGCTGTTCGTCAGCTTTCTAAGCTCTACGGATTTTTTGGCTAATTTCTTGTGCATTGTGCACTCCTTTTTTGTTTGTTATAGACCATAGTACACAACAAATATTATTTTGTCAAATATATTTTTCAATTTATTTCGCTTATATCCATTATAATCCTTATATATGTCGACAATTTCTGACAAATGCAGTCATTCTTGCAAACCATTGGACTAGAGGAAAAGGAACGAGCAGTCTTTAATGCTCTGTACACACTTGGCAGTGCTACTCCTGCGGATATAGCCGACGCTACCCCATACCCTCGCTCTACGATCTACAACATCGCTCAGGAGCTTGTGGACAAGGGACTTATTCGTGAAGACCCTCATTCCAAAACCAAACTATACGTAGCTCTACACCCTGACGAACTCCTAGGAATCATTCCTCAACTGGAAAAGGACCTCAAAACTAAAAAGGAAGCACTCTGTCATTTGGTGGAGCACCTCAATAAGGAAATACAAACTGCCGGCACCCACATCCCCAAGGTTACCTACCTGCACGAAGAGCAGATTGAGGACTTTCTCTATAAACGAGCGCCAATCTGGAACAAAAGTATGAAAGCCACAAATACTGAATATGTGGGATTTCAAGACTACACATCTGGAGTGCTGTTCGCGGACTGGATACGATGGTACTGGAAGCAGCCTAGCACCTATGGCATCAGGCTGCGGTTACTTAGTAATGTTAATGCCTTTGAGAAGAACGTACTGACCCCTGAACACAGCAGCAATAGAACTGTTCGGTTTTGGGAAGGCCTTGGAGAAATTAGTGCGTCTACATGGATACATGGCGACTACACGTTCATCCTACAAACTCGGGAGCACCCTTACTTTGCTATTGAGATATACGACGCATTCTTTGCAAAAACGCAGAGGCAGATTTTTGAGATGGTGTGGAGACAGGCCTTTGCTAAGGATGTTTGATATCAGTATGCCCCTAATTGACACATCTTTCTTTTTTACTATTATGCAAAAAAAGAGAGGTACAACACATGACGACCTGTGAACTTTGTCAGGAAATCCAAGTGCTCGAGGAAGAGCTCCGGGATATTTCCGAGCAACTTACAGAGAGTCTCATTGCGTTTAGACGTGATATAGACCTTCGAAACAATAGACGGTGGAGAAAACTAGGGAAACTATGGAATCTCCCTCTCGTTGGCGTTCTTTTTCATAAGCATGTTACAAGCCCTAAATACTTAGAGCGTGTGCCTAGTTACTCGCTTTGCAAAGACTATGAAGCGACAAGGATGCGAATTTCTAAACTCCTTAGTGATATCGAAGTCTTGAAAACTGAGGATTTGGAGCACTGGGCCGATGAGATGGTTTCTGTTGGTAACCCAGGAGACCCTGCAGGAGATTACACTCCTGACTACCTACCCAGAATTGAAGCTATCGAAAATCGCTATGTTATTTTTCCTGCGAAGCAGGTGGACTTCAGAAGCATGGCGGGCGAAGACAAGCTGGAGGTTCATAGCCAAGTATTGGACTACAACACAAAGCTTTTGGTACCGAAAAATCAATGTGATTTTCATCACCAAGTAGGCAAAGGGGTGCGGTACTTCCTACACCTATAACACACAACCCTGAGGGTGCGCGACATGCGTGCCCTTTTTTAAATTCCAGCCTCGTGGATACTGGCTTATCTTAGTTTTTTCCGTCCTCGAGGATATAGGTTTCAAAAAACTTACTTGTTTCAGGCCACAGCTTCATAGAGCGAATCTCATCAGTGGTGTAAAACCCACAAGCCCCTAGTTCATCCAAATTGGGATCCATGTGTTTGCTCATAAGCTCGCACTCTATAAAGTGCGTTATCTGGTCCCTCAATGTCTGAGCCTAGCGTTGCAAGCACTCTTACAGGGGTCACTTCTACACAAAGTTCCTCCATCAACTCGCGTACTACAGCATTTTCCTTGGACTCACCTTCTTCAACATGACCACCTGGAGGATAGAAGAGCTCACCATGTGACGCAATATACTTCTTTGAGGTCACCAGCAAATATGCATCTTTGCCTCCTTTTGCTTTTTTAATGATTGCTACTGAAACCTCTTTCATTCTCATCTAATAATAATGTTTCAACACCTACACCTCAACACTACTCAACTAAAAGCATTGGATCATCCCAAATATCTTCATATCCGTCGTGATCAATCTGAAACCTGGTTCCTGGAGGTAAACCTAGATATTTGAGCACTTGGGGACATGATTCTATCAGGTGCTTCACACATAGTGGTTCAAAGAAGTCAGCGTCCTCCTGAGGGATAGGATCTTCACCTGCAAATATATACCAGCCTGTGGTGTCACCTTCTATATTGTGCCTGATGCCATTAATGGGAGCGACACCTTCGAATACATTCTTTGATATGCCAATTTTCATATCATATGCGGAAGGTACAAATTTCTTTCCTACTCTCTTGCAAAGCTCCTTTTGTGCTTTGATTATTTGCTCATGTTTATCTTCCATATACAAGAAGGATTTAAGAACTCTATAGTAGCATAGTCCAACTTGATTTATTTTACACGGGTAAAAAACCAGGGTGACTCTGGGAGGCTTGATTGTCTTGCTAGATTTTGAGTGGCTCGGGGAGAGGGATTCGGTCACCTCACGCACGTCGCTCGGTCGTCTGCGACTCTGTCGCTCCTAGCTTGCTGTGACCCCCGCCGCTAAAAGCGTGCCATCTGGCACCCTTTTGCCTTCCTTCGCCTAGGGCTCTCTCAGGCCGCTCCATTCGAATCCCTCTCCCCTGCGCCACCGCCAACTCACCGCCACATCAAAATCTGAGAAATAATTTTTCCTCATTCTTTATTCTAGTTCTAACCGCGTTTGACGCGGTGGCTCACCAAGGTGGAGGAAATTCGAACCCTACACTCGGTTTGCGACAAGTTCCCACTTGCCTCCCATAGCTTCTAATTCAGCTATAAACTTATCTTCTGGTAAAAGTTTTATCTCACTCAACTCAAGATCTGCTCTCCTTGGAAATTTAGCTAGAACTTCTTCTGCCGATAGCTCAACGAATGCTCTGCATAGCACTCCAACTCCACCATGTTCTGACATGGTCATTTGTCTTACTTTTATTTCGCCTAAGCACTTCCTTGAGATTCCGACTTCCTCCTCTATCTCCTCTAGAAGATGTTCTTTAAAAGCAGACTTTTCATGCCTTTCTTCGAATACACCTCCCACCAAGGTTTTCTTCCCATTTGGACGAATACCTAGTATGTGAAACCCATCACTCGTCACTATATCTACCATAGAAGCAACGCCTTTTGACATGTACTCATCAGGAAGCTCTAAAAATCCTAGTATATGTTTTAGTGAGATCCTCTCTCGATATTCCATAATGTAAATCTTGAGGATTATTTTCCCCTCTTCTTCTGCAATACTATTTAGGCACACTACTCTTCCATTGTGAAGCTGCTCACCATTAGCTGCTGCACTTTCTCTCAGGCTTTTCCATACACTTGGGATCTGCTCCTCAATATCCCTATTAATCTTTCTTTGAGATGCCTCTTTTACAAGAAGGACATCTTCTATCTGAATGTCTCCTTCCCATAACACTTTAGATACTCTAACCCTTTTATCAGCATGTACTCTCTTAAGTTTGTTTTGCAGTATACTAGTAACCACCTTCTTTATTTCAGATGGAACAAGGTTAATATTTGAAAGCTCTTCCAAGGAAATCCACATTAGTTCATAAGCATTTTCCTCAGAATTACGCTCACGTTCCTCTCCACCTAACTCTGGCACCCCAGTAAAGTCATTTACTAGAAAGATATGATTTACTTTTCCATCACTGTGATTTTTCAGCTCAAGGACCTTCCTACCTAAAGTTACCTCTAATGATGTTTCCTCCAAGCATTCCCGAATTGCTGTCTCCTCTATAGATTCTCCCTCCTCCCATGTTCCCCCAGGCAGAACAAAATACTCTTCTCCTTTCTTTATTCGATGGATTAGAAGTACGCTTCTGTCCTTCACTATAATCGCCGAAGCTCTTGCCATAGTATTGTCAAAAATATACAGCAAACATACCTACTCTAGGAGTTTGTGTCCATGCATGGACATGAAAGCTGGGTGGCTCGGGGAGAGGGATTCGGTCACCTCACGCACGTCGCTCGGTCGTCTGCGACTCGGTCGCTCCTGGCTGCGGCGACCCCCGCCGCTAAAAGCGTGCCATCTGGCACCCTTTTGCCTTCCTTCGCCTAGGGCTCTCTCAGGCCGCTCTATTCGAATCCCTCTCCCCTGCGCCACCGCCAACTCAGCGCCACATCGAAATCTGAGAAATGATTTCTCTTCATTCTTTATTCTAGTTCTAACCGCGTTTGACGCGGTGGCTCGGGGAGAGGGATTCGAACCCCCATAGACAGATTCAGAGTCTGTAGTCCTACCATTAGACGATCCCCGAATGTGCGTTAGGAGACTTTGAGCAGTGAGTAAAACTTTGCTAGTTCGCACCCAACGCACCCCCATAGTAGTAAGCGAGGAGCGCATTGCAAGGGTTTTTTCTTCCTATTGTTCGTTCTTTTCGTACAATGGGGCTACATACTTGAATATTCACTATGAAACTTCGCATTCTTCTCTCTACAGTAGTCCTTCTTACGGCATGTTCTCCCGCTTCTGCACCTCCTATGAATGAGGATTCACATAGTGGAGATGATGATCATAGTCACGCTGGGGATGAGGTGCATATCCATGCGGGCTTCCAGGTATATAGAAACGGTGAACTCCAGGATTTTTCTGCTCCTACCAAGATGTACTTTGCTCCTTGCGGACTTCCTGAGGACGAGCAAGCAACCGTTCAGGACATGGTGCATCTCCATGATGAAGTGGGAGATGTTGCGCACATCCATGCGGCTGGAGTGACTTGGGGGGACTTACTTTCCTCCATTGGTGAAGAGATTAACCCCGAATCATCTCAGTTTTATCTCAATGGTGAACTCACTCCTGCTCTTCTTTCTACGGAAATTGCACATATGGATAGTGCTATCCTGATCGAAGGAGAACTACAAAATCTCGGAGATGCCTTGAACAACGCCGTCACAGAGGAATGGATCATGGAGGTGGATCAGAATGCCTATGAAAAATGTGGGAACAACTAGAGGTCTATTTCTTTTGCACTATATAGTTTCCTTGATCGCATCTCCTACAGCTTTTTCAAACTGTGCATAAATCTTTTCGATCTCACCTTCCTCTGAAAGGATTTTCTTGTCGCAACTTTCTGATGCGGCGATTTCCACACGTGCGGTCTTGAGTCTGCGCTCCAGCTCTTCCTTTGAGATGGGTGCTCGTTCCAGAATTCTCTTCTTTATATGCTCAATACTCGGTGGCATGAAAAAGATGCTGTAGACGTATTTTGCCAATGGTGAATCCATGATGGCATTGAGACCGTCCATGGAGATTTCTCGAACAACAACCTTTCCTTCCTCTATCGCCTTCTCTACGGGGCTCTTCAAAATCCCATAATAATGCTTTCCATGGGACTGATCATACTCAAGTAGTCTTCCTTCCTTTATATATTCCTCGAACTCCTCCTGGGAGATGAAAAAATAGTTCTCTCCATCAACTTCACCGGGGCGCATGGGCCTGGATGTTACGGAAAGTGCGTACATGTACTCTGGGTGTTTCTCTTTGAGCTTCGCAATCTGCGTGCCCTTACCCGAGCCTGTGGTTCCGAGTACGAGGATGAGCTGTTTTTTCATAGGGGGCGATAGGTACTATCACCTGTATAGCAAATTTGGGTTCGTGGCTCCAAGTCTTTGCATTTTACAAAATTTCATGGTATTATGTATTGATAAGGCGGGAAGTGGCGGCGTGCCTGGGCGAGTGCTTCTCCATCTCCTTCCTTATAGGGTTCGCCTAAAAACAAACCAAAAGTAAAAAGATCAAACAAAAATACACAGTCCCAAAATAGGACACAAAAAAACGATCAAATATACAAAAAAAATCAACGCCCTAATATCTTGAAAGCGCACGAACTGCAAAGAAACGCCAGCGCTGGAAGGATCAAGACGAAGGAGACAGAAGCCGCTTGGGTCGAAAGACCGCGAGAAGCTTCTGGGACTGGCCCGCGAAGAATAGTAGCGGGCCTTTTCGATGCTGGCTTCGCCAGCAAATTAGTAATTTTTTAATGAATAATTATCAATTAATAATGATGGAGTCTGCTGCGCAGACACCTTGATTAATCATTACTCATTACTCATTGAGAAATTATTAATTCAACATTCTTACGCGAGCGTAAGAATGTTGTCAGCTTGCTTCGCATACGGCTCCTCATGAGTCACAAATACCACTGACATCCCCTCCTCCTTCTGCACTTCCTTTATGTGTGCAAAAAGTTCTTCTCCGTGGATGGAGTCTAGGCTTCCTGTTGGTTCGTCCATCAGGAGTAGGCCTGGTTTGTGCATGAGCGCTCTCGCTATTGCTACTCGTTGTTTTTGGCCTCCACTCAGCTGTGACACAGGCTTGCTAGCTAGTTTACTCATGCGTAACACCTTGAGCACTTTTTTTGTACGCGCCTCTCTTTCTTTTTCCGTTACCCCCTTGGTGAAGAGGCTACCGAGTTGGACGTTTTCGTGAACAGAGAGATGCTCTAAGAGTTGGAAGTCTTGGAAGACAACTCCTAGATAGTTTGCGTAGAGCTTGCTTCTTGCTCGCTTCCCCATGTCCTTCACCTCCTCCCCATTGATCTTGATACTTCCGTGCTTGTATGGGAAAAGCCCAGCAATGCTATGCAAGAGCGTCGTCTTTCCCATACCCGACTCGCCAAGGAACGCGAGGGTTTCTCCCTCTTTTACTTCGCAAGAGAGACCTTTGACCAAGTCTCTCCCATCGCGATGGATCGTTACCTTGTCGATCTTGAGCATATTAATCTTTCTTACCTATCACGGATTTCCCTCCCATGTATGGCTGCAGAACTTCTGGCACTAGGATACTTCCATCCTCTTGCTGATAATTTTCTACTAGAGATGCCAGTGGACGCATGGACGTCGCTGTACCATTGAGCACGTGTACAAAATCCTTCTTGTCCCCATCCTTGTATTTAATACCAAGACGCCTTGACTGGAAGTCTGTGGTGTTTGAGGTAGACGTGAGTTCTCGGTACTTCCCCTGTGCTGGAAACCACCCCTCTAAGTCATACTTCTTGGCGGCTGATCCACCTAAGTCTCCACTACATATATTGATCACTTGATATGGAATTCCAAGATCCTTGAGAATTTCCTCTTCACACTCCCGAAGGAACTCGTGCTCCTCCCAGCTCTTATCCGGATGTGTAAAACTTACCATTTCTACCTTCTCAAATTGATGAAGACGAATGAGCCCCTTCATGTCTTTTCCATAGGTACCTGCTTCCCGTCGGAAACAAGAACTGAAGCCAACGTACCGAAGTGGTAGATTCTTTGCATCGAGCGTGTCTCCGTCGTGGTAATTTACGAGTGTTACCTCTGAGGTACCAATCAGGTAGAGGTTGTCTTCATCAGGATTCACATGGTAAATCTCTGAGGCTTCATTTGGCAAAAACCCTGTCCCCCACATTGCTCTCTCGCGAACCAAGTACGGAGTCATCATTGGGGTGAATCCTTTTTCGATAAGTTTGTGTAGAACAAACTGAATGAGAGCGAACTCCAAAAGTACGAAGTCATTTTTCGTATACACAAAACGACTTCCAGAAACCTTTGCCCCTGCCTCGAGATCGAGACAGTCGTGCATCTCACCGAGTTCCCAATGTTCCTTCGGCTCGAAGCCAAACGCTGGGACCTCGCCTTCTGTTCGTTCTACCGTATTCTCCTCATCGGATTTTCCTAGGTGCACAGATTCGTGAATTGGGTTAGGAATTTGGTAGAGTGCGGCGTTCCATTTTTCTTCTACTTCTCGTACCTGTTCATCAAGTGCCTTTACTTTGTCACCTAGCGCTTTGGAATCATGGATGAGTGCTGGGCGTTCTTCATTGCTTGCTCCTTGGATTTGCTTCGTCAGATTGTTTTGTTCAGCTTTGATCGTATCACGCTCAGCTATGAGCTTTCTACGCAGCTCGTCCTGCCCGAGGAAGGTGTCCACGATCGAGGGATCTCCTCCCTTTGCTTCCGTAGATGTTTTGTAGTGCTCTGGGTTCTCCCGGAGGAGCTTGATATCAATCATAGTATAGGGCTCTTGAACTAGTGTGTGTATTGTACGGATGTGAGGTGGGATGTGAAGTGGAGATGTATCTATAGAGCCGCACATTAAAAAAGAGCACAAGTATACTCGTGCTCCAATTTTTTTCTTTTTACGATTCCAGCAACCATGTGGCGAGCTTATTTTCAGCAAGCTCCATCATATCCAAATACTTCTTTCGAAGATCTGGATCAGCTTTCTCTCTCTTCATACTTTCATCAAGGAGTGTGCCATCTAGTTGTGTATACACATACTTCCACAGCTTCATTTGTACATCTCGGTCCTTAGAAAACATTGCCCCGTGATGTTTAGCTATGACGCTTTCCAAAATCTCTTTCGCCTCCGGTGGTATGCGTTGCCATTGGATTCGCTCTAATTCACCGAGCAATGTGGCTGCATTCATCAACTTTGCTCTGTTCAGAACCCCCTGGCGCACCAGATAGCTTCGCTCCACCTCGTCCCAGCCATGCTGTAAAGCAGAGAAGAAGATGATAAGGAGGCCAATCCCACGCCCTTCATCACTACAGCGTGATAGTATCGCACTGTGCATCACCTCTTTCACCTCCTCATTCCCATGCATGGCACCGTTGATGATAGCACTTTGGAATATATCCATATGCTCCTCAATGCTCAGGATATCCGTCTGCACGATTGCTCTCCAGAAGCACACAAGCAGTGACTGAACCTCAGCACAACTTTTCTTTGTCAGAAACAGTCTTGTTTTTTCCCAACTTGAAGAGCTGCTGTAGGGTTTGTGATCAATCCGAGCAAAATCTCTTTTTGCAAGCACAAGAAATCCTGCAGCTAAGCGGTTTTTTTGTTCATCCCTCCAATCAGACGAAGCATTCCTCCACATATGTTGCATAGTTTCCAAGAACATACGCTTACTTGAGAGAATGGTCTCAGTATCGACTGCATGACATAGTACATGGCCATTCAGGGCTTCGCGCATCTCTACAACCGTTGCAATATCCATGTGCTCCAGAGCTTTTTTTGCATGCCGAGCATATAGATCTCCCCAGCGACTCACGAATTTTTTCTGCAGCTGCGCTCCGAGTTCTTTTTCCTCCTGCGTGCATACGGCGCCGCTTGCTTCCAGAGCAGTATACAGCTGTGCAATTGGTACTGTCTTTACAACAGTTTCAAAATGAACGGCTGCAGTGCATCTATCCAAAACGTGGTCGATAAGCTGCACTAGGTGTTCAAAATACCATGACGTTGTGACTGCAAGCTTAGTGAGTAACGGTTCAATTTCCATGCTTTTGAACTTTGAGAACTCTCGCTCCCAAATCAATGCTAAGTTCTCAGCATATGGAGAATCCTTGTCTGGTATACGAACAAATGAGTACCCTGGGTACTCACCATCTTCTAAATATACCATGGCAAACCTCCTTATATAGAGAGCTACTATGCTTTTTGCATAGGAAATATCGGCTCCGCTCTCTAGACAATGCTTGAGTAGCTCTGGCGAGATATCTATTGCCTTGTCTGCCTCCATTTCTGTAGGCAAGTACTCAAGTAGAATCTCCCGCTGCTCCACAGTTGCATATGACCATGCAGCATCAAAATCTTCGATAGACATGCCCTCTGCAAATGTACGAAGCGAGTCGTTGTCGATAAGCTCTAGTAATTTTTGCGCAATCATTGCGTTCTCCTTTTTCTATTTTCTTAATGATTTTTTAATCATTTTTTTTAGTACTGTCAACACCCTATTCTCCCTCTTCACAAACCTCTCTATTTTCTATTCGTAGATATACTTTGCAGAAATGTCAAAAATGCCACTACTCCTTACATAGTGGCATTCGTCTTTCTATATGTTTTAATGTGTAATTGTTTCCTTCAGGTCCAATATTGCTTCCTGCAGCACGGACCCATTGGGGAAATCAATAAACACTCCTTCTTCCGACCTCATATCCTCCAATAGATCAGGCCAGATGACCTCTGTGTTTTGTATACCGATACACGCTAGACGCACCATCCCAAGCTCTTGAGATCTTCTTCCGTGCCTTTGCATCGTGTACAGGTACAGCCATGTCATGATCGAGGCGAGTCGTGCTTGGACCTTTCCCCTTAGCTTTTTCCAAATAGCATGGTTATAGATTCTTGCCTCCTTGGGCGGATCCTCATTTTGGAAATAGTAAAAGAGATGTTCGAACGGAGTATATTTGAGAGAATTCAAAATTTCCTTCCCTGAAACTCCATCATCAAGACCTTTCCATACCTGCAGTATACCTTCGATATATCCTTGCAGCGTTGCAGACTGTATCCCGCCATGCATTTGCATTTGGTGAATATACGGCACAAACCAATGTTGGGTTAGTACGTGATCTAGCTCCGCCAACATCTGCTTTTGTTGGGATGATAGCTTCTTTGGAGGCAGACTCCATAGCCGAATCTTCCCTCCTCCCAACATAGAGAAATTTGCAGAATACGCATCCTTTACATCCTGAGCAAATTCAAGACCGTGGAGACAAACCTTCTCTACTTCTTCTGCATACAATGGACCCTCTAGTGGGATTCTAAAACAACGTTTAAAGGCTTGCTGTGTTTTCGGTTGAAGTTGCAGGTACTCAGAAGGCACCATTCGTCTTGGCCCCATGGTGGTAGATTCTAGAACAGGCTTTAAACGACTGTCCTCCTCAAGCATCTCCCACATGATTGCATTTAAATAGCCACCAGGTAGCTGCAAGACTGAAGGATTGAGGACTCTTTCTACCTCCGCCAACAGATGGGCCAGCGCTGTTTTGTACACATTTGCCATAGTTCTACCTCATTTTCTATACTTTTTTGTATACTGTCTTTTTTTTGTGTTTTGTCAATTTTCTTCACCCCACCCCTTGCACACATATTCTCACATGATACAATACTTTTGGAATATAGGACGAATGCGGGCCCTGACGAGATTCGAAGTTACACTTCTGTCGGGGCCCAAGGTTTTTTTCTTGGACTATGCATTATTTTGATACAGCGGCTACCACGCCCATGCTTCCAGAAGTACTTGCGGCTATGCAGCCGTATTTTCTTGAGCATTTTGGGAATCCCTCTTCCGAGCATAGGTATGGGCAAAAGGCAAACCATGGGATCAATAGTAGCAGGAAATGGTTTGCGGAATGGTTTGGATGTCGGCCGCAGGAAGTGCTGTTCACCAGTGGAGCC
>JAUIFW010000064.1 GCA_030430105.1 bacterium
CTCCGAGTATTCAATGAGACGGCACGGTACGTGGATCAGGCTGGAAAGAGAAAGGGAGCTTTCGCCATCTACCTTGAGCCTTGGCACGCGGATATCTTTGAGTTTGTGGATCTTCGAAAGAACCACGGAAAAGAAGAGATGCGAGCACGTGACCTCTTCTATGGACTATGGGTGCCAGATCTCTTCATGAAGAGAGTGAAGGAAGACAAGGAATGGTCTCTCTTTGATCCGTCTGTAGCGAAAGGGTTGGCAGATGTCTACGGAGAAGAGTTTGAAAATATGTATACAAAATTTGAACAAGAGGGGAAGGCAGAACGTGTAGTGAAGGCAAGGGATCTCTGGTTCAAAGTTCTTGAGGCACAGATCGAAACTGGAACGCCATACATTGGATACAAGGACGCGGTAAACAAGAAGAGCAATCAGAAAAATATTGGAACCATCAAGTCCTCCAACCTTTGTCACGAGATCTTTGAGGTATCCACTCCAGAGGAGACAGCGGTGTGTAATCTTGCATCACTAGCCCTCCCAATGTTTGTAGAAAACGGTGAGTTCAATCATCAGAAGCTCTATGATGTGGCGTACCAGGCTGTGTTCAATATGAACCGTGTTATTGACCGAAATCATTATCCAGTAGAAGAAACCAAGGTGTCCAATATGAGGCATCGTCCGGTTGGACTGGGAGTGCAGGGATTGGCGGACACATTCATTATGATGCGTCTTCCCTTTGAAAGTCCAAAGGCAAGGCAGCTCAACAAGGATATCTTTGAGACCATGTACTATGCCTCTCTCACGGCTTCTAGAGATCTTGCAAAGGTGGAGGGAACCTACGAGACCTTCGAAGGGTCTCCGGCATCGAAGGGAGAGCTGCAGTTTGATCTCTGGGGGGTGACGCCGAGTGAACGATGGGATTGGACAGCGCTTAAAGAGAGTATCAAGACAGATGGGCTGCGTAATTCATTGCTTATTGCACTGATGCCCACGGCAACCACAGGACAAATCCTAGGAAACAACGAGTGTTTCGAGCCATACACGTCAAATCTATACTTGCGCCGGGTACTCTCAGGTGAGTTCATTCTGGTGAACAAGCATCTCGTGAGAGACCTCGAAGAACTCGGGCTATGGAGCAAGGAAATGAAGAATAAAATCATGGCAAACAATGGGTCTGTGCAAAACATCCCAGAGATTCCAGAGGATCTACGTGATTTGTACAAGACCGCTTGGGAGGTATCCATGAAGGCTGTGATCGACATGGCTGCGGAGCGAGGAGCATATGTGTGTCAGGGGCAGAGCATGAATCTCTTTGTCAGAGATCCAAACTTCGCTAAACTCACCTCTATGCATTTCTACGCTTGGGAAGCTGGACTGAAGACAGGTATGTATTACCTCCGTACCCAGGCAGCGAGCCGAGCGGTACAGTTCACGGTCAAGGAAGAGAAGGGAAAGCTTCGGTCCATGGCTGAGGAAAAAGCAGACAGCGCAGTGAGCGAGGAGCAACGAGTAAAGGATATGATCTGTTCCCTGGAGAACCCAGGAGATTGTGAAGCCTGTGGCTCATAAAGAAGGAAGCAAATGTAAAAGGATCCGATATATCGGATCCTTTTTGAAAGGTGACCTACCTAAGGAATTTGGCTGATTCCACCATGATATCCATGCCAACCCAATATTCCTGAGCACACTCAGAGCAGCGAACATGGCTAGACTCACCACCTCTTGGACCTTGTTGAAATGCATGGTGCGCGTAACAGCGGGGACAAATTCTCCGTGCAATGAGGTGCCACATCACCGCTTCAAAATGCTCTCTCACCTGTTCATCTGAGAGCGAAATTGGTATGGGGATAACATTTGGCTCTTGTGCATGCTCTGCATGTGTTGCGAGCATTTCCTTTGTTACACGGGTGGTTCGTGTGCAGGCTGCATCTTGCTCATGTTTGCATGTGCAAGTGACTGCACGATACGGCCGAATACTTGGTTGTACCTTCATAGGGTTACTCCTTTTTTTATAAAATAAAATTACAAAACATGTTGTCAATAAAAGAGAACACAAAAACCTATGGTATATTCTCATGGAACATATTTGGATTCTCAAATTTGAAATTTGCCATCTGAAATCTTGACCGCCAAAGGCGGTCCCCAAACACTCCACGCACGCCTCCTTTCCTGGTACAAGGAACACGGCCGCCATCTCCTTCCCTGGAGACAGACCCGTGACCCGTACTGCATTTGTATTTCTGAAGTTATGCTTCAGCAGACCCAGGTGAGTCGCGTCAGGGAAAAGTATGCAGAATTTTTGGACGCCTTCCCAACAGTCTACGAATTGGCAAACGCAGAAAATGGGTCAGTCCTTCGTGTGTGGCAGGGGCTTGGCTACAACTCCCGTGGGCTCAGGCTAAAACAGTTGGCACAGACCATTGTAAACGAGTATGATGGAGTGTTCCCAACCAAAAGAGAAGAGCTTGAAGCGCTCCCAGGTATTGGTAGCTACACTGCGGGAGCTATCATGACCTTTGCCTACGAAAAAACCGTAGCCTTTTATGATACCAACATAGAGCGCATTTTAGAGCGCTATGAATCCGGTATTTTAGAAAAACCACTGACCGCTAAGGGAAAGCAAGAACTTGCAGAAACGTATCTCTGCGAGGAAGATTCATACCACTACCATCAGGCCCTCATGGATCTGGGAAGCACACTGTGCCTCTCCAAGCGCCTAACTTGCCACTCCTGCCCCCTAGCTGGAACCTGCAAGGCAGCAAGTCAGCTGAAAGCCAACCCCGAATTAGCAGATACCATTAAAAGAAGAAAAAAGTCCGTTCAGAAAAAACCCTTCCGAGAAACAGATCGCTTCCTCCGGGGCCGCATCGTGGATCATCTTCGCGAAAAACATGAAGGTGCAACAGAACAAGAACTCTTCCAAATCCTAGAGCACCTAGCCCCAAAAAAAGAAGAAGCAAGATGGAGCAAGGTAATAGAAAAGCTCCTAGAAGAAGGCCTCATCCAAAAACAAGGGGGCAAACTCTTGCTGTAAGAAACCTACCTACAACGGATACCCCGTCATTAAATTTACTAATTAGTAATTAGTATTTAATAAGTAGTAATTTAAAAAGTTCCGCTTGGCGGAACTTTTTCCCCTCAGTTTTCTCTCCGACGACAAAACACAAAGCTCGTCATATTCTCAGGATCATCATTGATACCTTCCTCCACAATCTGAAGACCATAACGTTCCCCAGCAGTCTTGGAAGCAATCACTACCGCATCTTCAGGAAGCTTACCTTCACCCAGTCGTTTTGCACATTCTGCAGTGTCAAAATCGTCGCTTAGGTATTCACTAGAGAGATGGGGGTATGTGGCTCCAAGGGTTTTTGCACACTGCTTGATAGCCTGTGGATGGGTGATAATTTGCTGGGCCTTGGATACATCCTGTCCCTGCCTTGCAAGCAAACACTGCACAAGGGGCATATGGTGAATTTCGATAATCTCGTGGGAGTACTTACTCATACTGTATATGCTTGGCAGTACGGTTCCACTACCACTATTTTCGATGGCAAAGACACCAAAATCAATCTCTCCTTCATTGAGCGCTTTAAGCACCTTTTCTGAGGTGATGAGATAGCGTAGCTCATAGGAGTCGATGGAGTACTTGTCTATAAGCTCCATACAAGCCTGATGGTTGAAGCTACCTTCACCTCCTTGTATACCTATGATCTGCGTCTCACGCTCTTCTCGCTCTCGGTCAAAGAGTTGATTGCGAAGTTGTCTGAGGGCTTGCTCAATGCGGCTGAGCTCCTGGTGAGCATGGTCATTGAAGGAGTAGAGTCCATAGTAGAGATCGAAACTGTCCCTTGTGGTCTGCTCCATGAGCGTGAGGAGACTTTCATACCCTTTGGTATTGATGGGGGTAGGGCTCAGGTACATGCTGGAAAGAAGTCTTCCGGTTGTATGGGTAAGAAATTGGCTGCGTGCAGCAAACTGATCATGCTGTTCGCAGGGCATGGGAATCATGCTGCAGCCCTTGGATTCAAAGAAGTGCAGAAACTCCTTACAGGTAGCGTCCTTGCGAATACGAACCTTTTCATACATGAAATTTAGCCCTTCCCAAGACCTTGCGCCACTATCAGGTCCAAACATGGGGTGAGTACAGAGGATATCCAAGTGGTGTGGCAAAATCTGCTGCATACGTTCCTTCGGAAAGGTCTTGATGGAAAGTACATCCACCACGAGGTCCGCCTGTACCGTATGCCATGGTATGCGCCCGAGTATTTCTCCAAAGACAGGAATACTCACTGCCAAAAGCAGGATGTCCATCTCCTGGGAGCTAAACGCAGCCAGGTCTTGTGTGAACTCCACGCCTAAGGCTTCTGCTTGTTTAGAATAATCAGAGCGAGACCAGCTCGATACATGAAAATCCACTTCTCGAAAGTGCGTTGCAAGAAACTGTCCAAAGGTACCAAACCCTAAGATACCAATATGCATGGCTAGTAGAAGTCAATAAGCTCAAGGGTAAGCGTATGCTGCTCTTCAGACTCTACCTGCTCCTTATTGAGCCCTGCGATACAAGAGAGTATGGTGTCGTCTTCCGTGTCGATAAACTTCTCTCCTCCATGTTCTTGAGCAATCAGTTGGCTAATCACATCCTTTCCTCCCTTAACCACAAGTGCGCAGGTCATACAAGCGCCAGCTCGGCAAGAAAAGGGCATATCAAAGGCCTTGTCCTCCATCTGTTCAATAAGTGTTTTATCAGCGTTTCCCTCAAAGGTAACTATCTCAGTACCCATGGGGTCAACAACTCGTACAGTAATCATAGATATAGTTCAAATTCATTCACATAAACCATACGAAAGCCCAGGTAAAATGCAAGGTTTAAGGGCTTCCTCCCTTCCCAAGGCTATGTATGTGGGGTAGAGTAGTTCAGACTATCTTCGATACAGTATACTTATGACAACTCCAGACTACGTAATCAGGCGAATCAAAGAGTCCTTTCCAGAGGCTAGGGTATATGTGAAAAATCCCTTGGGAGACGGCCTGCATTTCCATGCGCTAATTGTAAGTGATGACTTCGAAGGAGTGTCTCTTGTTCAGAGACAACGACAGATTATGAAGGCCCTAGAGAAGGAGATGCGGGGGGAGATTCACGCACTAAGTCTCAAGACATTGACGGAGCAGGAGTTTAGCGATAGGAAGGAGTCGCTACAAAAATATCTTACCTAAAGAGTATGACCTACCAGGAAAAAATTGAGCACGATGTAAAGAACATACCTATTGTTCTGTATATGAAAGGAGAAAAAGATGCACCTATGTGTAGGTTCTCCATGGACGTAGTTCGTATCTTAAACGAGCTTGGAGCAGACTTTGAGGGGGTGAATGTACTGGAAGACGATGAGCTGAGAGAGGAAATCAAAATCTATTCAGATTGGCCAACCTTGCCGCAGCTCTATATAGGTGGGGAATTTATCGGAGGGCGAGATATTGTTTTGGATCTACACGAGCAGGGTGAGCTTCAAAATTTGTTACCAGCGCAGCATGACACAGAATAAACGCGTATACCTCAAGGACTACACAGCACTACCTTGTAGTATAGATCATATAGACCTCAAGGTGCGCTTTCAGTCTCGCACCCTGGTGCAGATTGAGTCTACGATCACGGGAACAATGAAGGATGGGGATATGCTGGCACTAGATAGTGGGCCGTACGTGGATGTCCAAGAAGTAAAGGTTAATGGAGAGGTACGTGACATAGAGGTGCAAGATAAAAAGCTCGTGCTGGAGAATATGCCAGAGGACTTCGTGATAGAAATTCGAAACACAGTAAACCCAGAAAGTAATCAGGACTGTAATGGTCTGTACACGTCTGAGGATATTATTACCACGCAATGTGAAGCAGAGGGGTTCCGAGAGATTACTCCATTCCTC
>JAUIFW010000065.1 GCA_030430105.1 bacterium
CCAACCAGCTAGGAGCTAGCACTAGGAGTGCTACTCCCACCGCGCTACCCACAAGTGGTGCGAGGTACAGAGGGTGTTCGAAGTGTTCTTGTGGATACCTCCGAACCAGTTGCCCACGCCCTTTGCCATAGAGAAAGGTTTTTGCTACCCACTGCTCTATGCCCTCCTCAGGATGGTGCTGTACGCTCAGTGCTCCATTCCAGAAGAGAAGCCAGCCGTTCCTTCGCAGTCGCAAGGATAGGTCTCCATCCTCCCCTACCCGCGCAAACCCCTCATCGTAGCCCAACTCTTCTATGGCTTGTTTCCAAAAGAATACGTTGACCCCTGGTATGTGGGAAACCTGATAGATACCCTTTGTTTTCCGCCCCTGATGAGTACATCCCGATCCAAGTACCGTGTTTTTTACAATATCCATGGTGCGGAGGGAGGAGCTTGCCTCCTCTGGCATGAGGTGCGGGCCACCTACAGCTGCCGCTCGCGGGTCTTTGTTTCGTGCCTTCATAAGAGTACCGACCCCCTCTTCTAGCCAAGTCACAGGCGCCGTGCAGTCTCCGTCGAGCATTGCGAGGATCTCTCCATTCGCTTCCGCAACTCCCCGCGCTCTTTGTGCTCCGATACCTCCTTTTTGTATCAACACGCCTCCCTTCTTCCCCAATACTTTATTTGCAATCTCTATGGTGCTATCCGTGGATCCTCCATCAATTACAAGGAGCTGCTTAGCGGACTGCGACTGGCTGAGGAGGGACTGCAAACAGGCCTCAATGTGTTCCTCCTCATTGTAGGTGGGTACGACGACGGTGACCTTCATAGATACGTGCTTGAATATCGCCCCTAGTATGTCCTTTGCGTAGAAAAAAGAAAAGCCCTTGCGGGCCTTTCTTATTCCTCAGATAGATGCTCCCGGAGGAACTCCATGGTTCGCTCCCAGGCTTCCTCGGCTGCCTCTTCGTTGTAGGCCTCCTCATTGTCCTCGTTTGCAAAGGCATGACCCGCGTTTGGATAAATAAAGATCTCGTGGTCACCCTCCTCATTCATGAGCTTCGCTTGGAACTCACGAACATCATCCACCGCAATACTCATATCCTCTTCTCCGAAGTGTCCTTGCAGCTGTGCCTTCATCATAGAAAGATCATCCTCTGTGTTGAAGCGTCCGTAGTACATGATTGTTGCTGCCACACCCATATCATTTTTTGCCATTTCATAAGCCCACTGTCCTCCAAAGCACCATCCTACGGAACCAATCAGCTCAGGAATAACTCCCTCTTGTGCCTTTAGGAAGTCCACAGCAGCGGTCAGATTTGCGGCTGCTGAGGCAGTATCCTCTCGTACCGCCGTTGCGTACTCTCTCGCCATATCAGGAGTACTTGCTGCCTCCTTTCCATACATATCTACCGCAAGTACACGATAGCCTTGCTTTGCAAAGTTGTCCGCAAAGTCTTTGATATTATCATTCAAGCCCCACCATTCGTGGATCAAGATAAGGGCTGGCCCATCTTCCTCTAGACCTGGATCTACAAAGTACCCCTCATAAGTACCGCTTTCATCTTCGTGGTAGGCAACCATCGTACCTTGCCTCGTCTTTTCTAGCTCGGAAATCATGGATGTTTCGTTTTCCATGGAGGTTGTAGATTCCATCATAGAATCAGCCTCCTCCGTAGGTGGAGTATTCGTAGGAGCTGGAGCACAGCTCGTAAGCAGTAGTCCTCCTACCATGGAACCGATCAATAGTTTCTTCATAGAGGTGATATTAGATGTAGTTAGTACATGGTACCGGGCCCGAGATCTCTCGCAAGTGGGAACCCGAGCCTCGCCTTGACGCCACCTAGAACTATCTCTATAGTTCCCCCGTGTTCGCGGATCGTCTAATGGTAGGACAGCGGACTTTGAATCCGTTAATGGGGGTTCGATTCCCTCTCCGCGAGCCATCGCTTAAACTAACCAGACTATGCTCTATGAAAAGCATTTAAACTGAGTAGTGCATAAAACTACCGGAATTTAAAGATGGCGATGCGGAGAGGGAATCGAAAAGAGCGGCCTGAGGAGCCCTAGGCGAGGAGGGCAAAAGGGTGCCAGATGGCACGCTTTTAGCGGCGGGGGTCGCCGCAGCGGAAGCGACAGAGCCGAAGGCGACCGAGCGACCAGCGTGAGGTGACCAATTCCTGCCCCACACACGCATCTCCCTTGTAGTAGCCCAAGCTACACCATAGCCAACTAGACTTTTGTCTTGTCCGCCCAACTCACCTATACTTCCAGTAGTATACGTAACTAGAAGAATATGAGGGGATACATACTCAATATTGAAAAGGAAACGCTTTCCAACTCTTTGTATAGAAAAGTTCTTTTCACAACAGAACACTCTCAACTCGTCCTCATGTCCATCGAGCCAGGAGATGAAATTGGAGAAGAAATTCACGACCTCGACCAATTTATTCGTCTCGAGCAAGGTACTGCTGAAGTGCTGTTAGACGACGAAACCCATACACTCACAGCAGATATGGCTGTTGTGATCCCCAAAGGCACCAAGCACAACCTCACCAATACTGGTACTGAGCCTCTCAAGCTCTACTCTCTTTATACCCCACCTGAGCACCGATTTGATGTAGTACATCAAACAAAGGAGGATGAGTCTGAAGAACATTTTGATGGGCGCACTTCCCTGTCGTAAGTTTTTTCCAACAAGTTCGCAGAAATCATTGACTATATTGCAAAAATCTATTTTAATTGACTTGTCAAATTTCTCGTTGTCCAAGGGTTACTCAAAGTTTCATTTCTCGGCATGCTAGGTTTGATCATTTACATCTTTTCTTCCATAGCTATGCAAGAAGGAACTATTAAAAACCTTGTTCGGGACAAGGGATTCGGATTTATCTCCCGAGATGGAGTTGAGGGTGACCTCTTCTTCCACGCTAACGAGCTCGAAGGAGTTGCGTTCGATGACCTCGATCGAGGTATGAAGGTAACATTCGAAATCGGTGAGAGTCCAAAGGGACTCAACGCTACAGGTGTGAAGCTTGCTGAATAAGCCTTCTGATCTGTAAAAAACACCCTCTACACTGGAGGGTGTTTTTTGTTTTTGAGACTATGTTACTTCCCTTTGGAAAGGCTCTCTAGAAATCTTCGAACATTCTTTTTACTCTTTAGCACCACAAGCTCCAAATGCTCACACTCCTCTCTCAGGACTTTTAGTATCTCTGGACGTTTCTTCCTGGGGTACCCATAGGCTATCCATTTGATCCATTTCCAGGTAAGGGTTGTCCTAGCCCCCTCCTTTGCACCCACACGCTTTTTAAAGCGCCCTGTGCCGTATGCACGATTTATACATCGAAATACACTAACGCTTGCCGGAAGATCTAGGAGTACAACGGTGTCTGCTCGTTCTAGGCGCTGTTGAAACATAATGCGAAGATACGGCCCATCGATGATCCACTCTGGCTTATCGATAATGTCTTGTATTTGAGCAATACCTTCGTCCTCTGGAATCCTGTTCCAATTTGCATCATGCAGTATCTCATCAAGATGATACGTCTCTATTCCAAGCTCTGCCCCCATCGCTTTTGCCAATGTGGATTTTCCTGAACCAGAATTTCCAAAGATTAGAATACGTTTCATCTTACTCCTCCTTAAAATCAAGAGCTACAGAATTGATACAATACCTCTGCCCCGTTGGCTCCGGCCCATCTGGAAACACATGCCCCAAATGCGCGTCACATGTTCCACAGCGCACCTCTGTCCTCTGCATACCATGGGAAGTATCATCCAAAAATACCAGGGCGTCTTCTGAAACAGGCTCATAGAAGCTTGGCCACCCACAGCCCGCATCAAACTTTGTATCACTCGTAAATAGCTTCGCGCCGCAAACAACACAATGATAGATTCCATCATCATCTAGGGTGTAATACTCCCCGCTATACGGAGCTTCAGTACCGCCCTCTTGCGTCACTCTATATGCTTCTTCGCTAAGGTGAGAAAGGTCTTTTTTCATGGTGTTTGATATTGTCTAGGACTAGTATACCATAACTATGACTATCAATCATAGCGTATGGAAACTCTAGGATCATTCACAGAAGAGCCCAATAAAGCTTCACCAGCAGACACATTGCTTCGCTGGCATAAGGGACATTACCAAGTACGACTGCAAAATCTTCAGTCTGCTTTTTTGCGCTATATGGAGGAAGCAGCTCCGAAGCAAACTGCCCTCTTGCTACAGCGTTATGATTTTTCCTCCCAACACGATTACTATGCTGAGCCTTGGGATAGCGAAGAGCTTTCTCAACTTCGAGATACTCTTGATGAATTTCTTGCATATATTTCTGCAGGAAACCACCCCGTTTTTGAAGCCCTTCATATTCCAAGGGTACTTACCCAGAGAAGTACTACTGTGCGTAATTGGTTACAAGACCAACTTGCAGATGTTCCTAACCAACATTTATTGGGATGGCTACAAAAGCATCATGAGGTTCTAAAAGTGGCTCTTCATCAATGGCTTCTAGGGAGTAATGGGCATCTCATTGAACCGTTTTTAGTTTCCCCAGAAGACCATGAATCTCTTGCTCCACACTATGGAGAGCGGTACTTGCCATACCTAGCGCGCTTTGGCATTCATCCGGGTGACCTTGTTCTTCAGCGACATATTATTTCCCGAAAAGGAAGAGCTCGATATGCATCTATGGGGTTCTCAGTCCAGTCTCCTTACTGGGAAGAGTCATATTTTGCTGAAGCTCTTAATCACTGTCATGCTCTCATTGAAGATAACCCTCGCATCAAGGCGGTTGTGAGCGATGGAAGTTGGATCTACGACCCTGCTTTGCTAAACACTCAGTATGAAGGTTCTCCACTTGTACGATGCTCATGGCTCGATGAAGACCTCTATGTCCCATATCGTCATGAACTTTTTACTCCTGACCCCAATGACGATCAATTCCATCAATACACCTTTGCGACAAAGGCAAGTCCTAGAAGAAAACGAGCCTCTGAAGCAGGTCTATATACACCAAAAGCATATGCTGTTGTCTATCCAAGCTCCCTTTTGGATGCTAGGATCAAAGAGATTCAGGAACGGATAGATCCTGAGCTTCGCATGTAATAGTTAGTACTCACCCTATGCCACTCCTCCAACACTTTTTCTCTCGCTTCCCCGTGACCAGCAGCATAGTGCTGCTGAACATCGCCATGTTTCTCCTTGTCCAGCTTGGTGTACTCTTTCCTACCTATTATGTGAGCTTTCCTGGCAACTGGACGGTGGGTACCTTCTTGGCACATATTTCCCACGTAGAGATTTTTCATATTTTTATCAATATGTTTGTCCTCGTGCAGCTTGGCCCCCTTCTTGAAGAGCGGCTTGGTAGCTACGGCATGGCTGTCTCAAGTATTGGGATCTGGCTACTTTCTGTGTTCCTCATGGTGCCCTTCCTTGACGCTCCAACACTTGGCTACTCTGGAATACTCATGGGACAGCTTGCCTTACTCTTCATGTTGTTTTACCATGTGCCACACATTCGAACGCAGCTTGGGTTTTGGCTTCTGCTCAACGTGATGATCGGGCTTGTACCCGGCATCTCCTTTATCGGACATGGCGCAGGTGCCGTGAGTGGGTTCGCAGTGTTTTGGCTTCTTCAATTCACAGAACGGTGAACAACCAATTGCACACATATACTGCTATGCAGGAAGAGCTTCCCCAGAAGAAGCTCTTTTTGGAACAGTTTGAGGAAGATGCGCGCTACCATGTGGAAGCAGTACATGGCTGGAGTGCTCCAGAATATGCGTTGCTGCTCATGAAGCAGTTTCCCTTACTCTTCCCCTATGAGCGGTTTACGCGGGAAATTGCTGAGGCTTCACCAAACCACACAGTCTTTACCAAGTCGCGCCTACTGCAGGATATCAATACTCTCCCAC
>JAUIFW010000066.1 GCA_030430105.1 bacterium
CATTCCAGCGAGATCTCCTTCTTCTAGAGGGTCACTTCCACCACCAAAGAGATCAAGCGCTAGCTCCTTGAGTCCATTGATACTAGATGCTTCATACTGCAACTCGATATTTGCAGGGATTTTCCCACTCCGAAGCAGCTTTGCACTTACTGACCTGTTGTACTCCTCTATATTGAGAACCCTGTCTATTTTTGAGTTTACAGCCTCTGTATTACTTTCAAAAACCGCGTCTAAAGCCCGTTCTCTAAGAAGGCTTTCTAGACGGCGTTCTTGTTCTGATTGTCTTGACCTATTGAGGTTGGACATGGGCTAGGGTGTATATTACCTATTTAATATTTTAGTCTTTTTTTCAATTCTGTCTACCTATGGAGTACTTGGTTTTGTAAAGATATTCTCATCGTAGAGCTCGTTAATAGTGTCCTTAACAGCCTGGTTGACACTTGCATCCTTATTCAAATTCTCTAGCAGGTTCACGATGTCTGTCTCACTTCCGAACCAAGATTTCATCTGGTTTTGAAGCTTCGCTTTATCAGCACCATTTAGATTGTCTACCTTTTGCTTATTCATCTGGCTGAGTACTGCCTGCATATCACTTTTGCCCTTTCCTCTTGGTGCAGTAATGTTCATATTCCCAATGCTAAACTGTGTGGTGGTCGTGTTGTTTGCCGCATTTCCTCCACTGTTTCCACTTCCAGATCCACTACTTTGATTAGCAGCTTGCTTATCAATATCTTGTAGCACATTCATAAGTCTTGAGCTTCCTGTTACAAGTGTCGTCATATCTGTTGCATTGAGGTTGGATTGGTACGCTAGCTTAGCGAGCTGATCCCGGCTCTTGTTTTTGTCTTGCTTGAGTGCATCAATCAGCTTCTGCAGATCCTCACTGTCTATCTTCATTGACTCGGATCCAACTCTAAACGTGGCCGTTGTAGGATTCTTCACTCTTCCATTTTCATCTAACAGCTGCTTGAGCAGTCCTTGGAATCCTTCTGCTGTTTGCTTATGTGTACCTCGTTGAGAGAGTGCCTTACTCAATGCTGCTGAATCCCCCTTAACGGCACTCTTCATTGCATCTACTACATCCTTATTACTTGCTCCCGTCACATACTTATCTAGACCAGGAATGTTTGCCAATTGCGCTTTAGGGTCATACTTAGACTGCATGTACTGCTGCGGTACGTCCTTGAGCATCCCAAGCGCGGTGAGGGATACCTTCCCGCCACCTGGCATAGGGATAAATGGCACGTCGAGTGGTGCCTTGGCAACAGAGGTCCCTAGATTCTTTCCAAAGCTCTCCACACCATTGATTGCCTTGAGAATAGGATTCTTGTCTCCACCTGGGATCGTCATCTTGAAGGCAGCAAAAACGCCAAGCCATAGAGCAGCCAAGGTAAAAAGTGTTAGCATCAGCTCAAATATGGAGCCAATACCCGCTACCACTGGATTGTTTGGATTGAAGAGTAGTGCGATGGATCCGAGCTGGATACGTCCACTTCCAAGCCCCTCTAGGGTTCCAATGTGCTTGAGGAAGTTAAACATGATGAAGCCTAGAGAAAGGACCAGTCCCACTGCCGCTGGCATCAAAGCCAGCTTTGTGAAGGCTGTGAATCCGCCGAAGAATACATCCATGTCCTTGTTGTTTTTGAAGAGCGCCATGAGCTCAGTAAGTACCCAAGCGGGTGAGAGTATCATCATGATCCAGATCAGGATACCTCGCCCAATTACTGCGATGAGAAGTGCTAGATTTACGAGGAAGAAGAAGATCAGGAGCACTACCGCGAGAATGGTAGTGATCGATACATCAAAGAGGTCCGTCTTTCCTGCAAAGGCATCCTCGTAGTTGGCGATGCGCATCAGATTGAAGGCATAGACAAACATTGCGTTTCGAGCAGAGAATGCCAGCTCGTCCACACTCAGAATACAGTCCGTATAATACGGAAAGTAACTATTTTCATTGTTGATCATTGCCTGGGTCACCGTAGTGTTAGTCCCAGGGCCATATTGCAGACGCTGTTGAATAACTTGGTTTGCTTTTTCGTAGTACTGTACCTCAAACTCATCTGCGTTCTCTGGAGATTGATTTGCCCTGATCAGGAGTCGCTTATCACCTCCATCTACGCTCACAAAGTTTCCTTCGCCGTCCTGTGCAGGATTGGCGATCAACGCACTACCTCGATTGGTTGCGATAAAGTTTGCATTGAAGTTGAAGGCGTAGTTTCTATGAAGACACTCCATTTTATGAAGGTTCGTGTTCCCTACAGCTGCATTTCATTCATTTACGGGTACTCGTACCACTTTTCGAAGTGCATCTACTCCTGCTGGAGTGCTTTCTCCACTTGCATTTACTGTAGGTTCAGCAGCTTTGGCATCGTCAATAAGTCTCTTAATGACTTCAAGCTTCTTTTGTGTCTCTTGGTTTTGCTGCTTTGCTTCTAGATCTGTTTTAATTCTCTCTAAACTACTTTTTGCTGCTAGCTGACATACCCATTCCGTACTCGGACTTACAAAATCCTTTATGGCGTTCTGTTGTTCACTTGTAAGGTTACTCAGACGAACCGCTGCAAAATACTTTGCCTCCTCTTTTTGCTCTGCTGAGGCTTCTCCAGAACCAGTTGGTGGCTTGAGATCACGACAGATGATTGATCCACGCTCTGACGCACCAATGGGCTGCGACCAGATAAACATTCTGATACTTCCTATGGTGTTGTCCAGTACTGGCCCCGTCACCGTTTGCGGTATCGAAAAGGCCATGGATGTGGCCATGTTGGAGAAGGAGAGGATGGTTCGAGAGAAGAATAGTGAAAAATTCACAACGATAAGTGCAGCGATGGCAAGCGGCAGCTTACTCTTCAGCGCGAACTTATCATTTCCACCAAATGGCAGGATACTTCTACCTGCTAGAAAGAGGATGTAGAGTACGATGGTAATATTCACCAGATTCCGTACGAAAGCCCAAAGGATGTCGATCACCTGGTCCATATTGAACGCTGAACCAGTTACCCAGTCGTTACTTAGGAACTTTCCAATTAGCCCTAGAATTGGGATCAGTAGGGCGTACATAGCCTGCAGAATGAAGGACACTGCCGTCAAAATCTGAGAAATGGCATCTCGAAAAGAATCGGGGATCGCCGCAGCGGAATCCGTTGCTTGGGCAAATCCCACGGGCGTAAACCAGCTTACGAGTGCTAGAACTCCTAGCCCTATTCCTAGCTGTTTGATCAGCGTTTTCATTAGAGCTTGAGTTTACGAAGTAGTGTCTGCACCGGGTTTTCCTTTTCATCTTCTCGCTCCTGCAGGGGCTCCTGTAGATTCTGTAGCTGCATGCGAATAGGTGCTACGTCTTGTCCTGGGAGCAGATAGGCATCGACACCAGTGGTATAATTTGACTTTGCGTAGAAGCGCACATGCGTATACGTCTCGTGCGGTATAATTGAAAACTCCCCGAATACTTCATAGTTGTAGAACCTCGCACCCGCCAAAATTCCTTTGGTTGTGAAGGCTAGTGTACTTTGCTTCTGATGATCATCACCGTAATGTGCGTAGACATACGCGCCATACACGACCAAGAGACCTAGCACGAAGCTAAAGGCACCAATACCCTCGAGCCAAAGAAATAGTAATCCGAGTAGTCCAAGTGCAATACCAAAGCCCACATACCAAAGCTGCCCACGTTCAAAGGGGGCATATTCATACATTTGGGTGGATAGCAGGAGCTCGCCAATGTCAGGTGCTCCAGCAACTTTTGAACCTGCTAGGTCCTCCACTTGTGCTTGTTGTACTTGTGTGTTTTCTTCAGCCATAAGGTATTTGTTTTTCCTATTTATATTATACCATATTTTTTCTTTTCTTTTTCTACAAAACTTGCTTCAAATCTATTGTATTGGATGGGGATCTACTCATAGATGTAGCGGAAGGTTTCCATTTCATCGAAGACGTAGTGCACCCTCTTTTTTTGCGACCGGAACACACGCTGTAGGGTGGTACGCATTTGCGCTCTCCTTGGCACAAAAATAATCGAGTGGTACGAATCACGTTCTTTTTGCAAGAGCATATCTCGTAGCAACTCCTCCTGTACTGGGTTCTCTGCCACGACCAGAAGTGTTTCAAAATGTGCAATTTCAGCTTCGATGTATTTTTCAAACCGAAGGTAGGCATCCAGTCCAATACACATGTTTTTGAGCCCTGGAATCTGTACTAAGCTTTGGATCTCTTCTTCATACTGTATGAACTTTGACCAGGTTTTGAGTTCCCCTTCCTTACCAGGCTCTTCCACCATGGGGGCGTCGACGTGTATGGGGCCTACTGGAAGGTTTTCCTCAGTTTGCTTTAGGCTGCTTAAACTGGCTATGAGAGAGCGTTTTGCTAGGGTTGAGTGAACCTCTATGTCTACCACTTCTATTGCTGCTTGGACGTTGCCCGTAGCAACTAGTTTTCCATCCTTGTACATCCAGTGAATTGATGCGTATTCATCAAATCCATAGGACTCTGTCTTACTTTGAATGCGGCTTACATCCAGCATATGGTGATGCTCCTTGCTTTGTAGAAGATCTGATGGATACAGTAAGGACGCTGGTTCTTTGCCACTGTTGATAGCAGCTACCAACCTCTCCAGAACCTCCTCCTCCGTCTCCTTGTCTATCACGCGTAGGTCTGTCAGAAGCAACGTATGAGAAAAGTTGGGACATTTCCTTTCTAATTGCCCAAGGTCACTCCATGTTCCCTCTACTAGAATCACATGCCCCTGACAGGATTCAGGGTCACCCATAGAGTTGCCTGGTAGTATCCAATCAAGGCGCTCATCTTTTTTGATGTGCTTGTACTCCTCTTTTTCCATGCTGCGAGATATTCCTTTCACAGCTATACCTGCTTGCTTGCATAGATTTCCAAGCATGAGAAATGTATGGATTCTCCCAATGGAGCTTCCGTAGATCCAGATTACGTTTGTCTCGCTGCTGTAGAGCTTTTTCATAGATGGTGTAGGTCTATCTGTATATTATACCACAGGACGCCCGCCTTTGGCGT
The DNA here is from genome assembly GCA_030430105.1 of bacterium. The sequence goes on from JAUIFW010000066.1 coordinate 5,023, forward strand.
GCGAATTAATAATTATTAATTACTAATTTCTAAATTATTAATTCTGCCGAAGGCAGTGTATTTCTTGCATTGCTGAATACTGCCCTCTCTGGTACACTTCATTCGTTACTCATAAACTCATGAATTATGGATCCACAGGGAACACCGCAGGGTGATGATCCACATGCTCAGGCAGCTGGGCAAGCAGGTGCGCAGCAGGCAGGAGGTACACAGGATGGAGGACAAAAGGACCCAAAGCAGATCGAACAGGAAGTGCAGCAGTTTCTTGCGGCTACACCACCGCCAGAGCCGCGCGGAAGTGCGTATATGGACTCCGATGATTTCAAGGCGTTTGCTACGACGGTTAATGTTCCCGAGCATCCAACTACCTTTCAGGAAAAATACTTCCTATATCTCTTCGCAGGATCCCTTTCTTTGGACCTCAAGGAGAAGAAGGATATCTTGGCTCGTATTCCATCATTGACTCAGTTTCAGATGGACGAGCTTGTAAAGATTCTTGAGGAGGAAAAGCAGAAATTTGACCAGTTGGAGCATAAGCACCCCGAGCAGGTGAAGAAACTTCGCGATCAGGCTGCTAAGGAATGGCACATGATTGAGATGGAGTCCCACAAGGAGGAGACAGCTTCTCAGGATACTGAAGCTGCAGACGAGATACGTAAATCTCTTGGACTTGAATAGTATTATTGCTAATACATCTCAGAGACTCGATAGTCTCCTAGCGGAGCGACTTCCAGAGAGAAGTCGCTCTTTCTGGAAGTCGCTTATCAAAAATGGACAGGTACAGATCGACAACGCAGCTGCGAAAAAACCTGGGCAGATCGTGCAGGAGGGTTCAACGGTTACCTTTCGTATC
>JAUIFW010000067.1 GCA_030430105.1 bacterium
TTTTCGTACTCTTTTGTATTTTTTGGCTTCTTCGCTCACTTTCCTACTCCTACCATCTTCTTCGAAGCTTCCTTATCTATAGAAAGCAAAAGAACGTGCACTGGAACCATATCTGCGAATCTCCAGAAAGCTATGGGTCACTTCCCCATGTACAAGCCAGCTTCAAGCACCTACCAAAGGACACAAGTAATACTGCCCTCACATTTTCTGAGGTAAGACATATTCTCATTGTCGCGACCTACAAGGAGCCTCTGGAAGTTCTCAAAGAAACCTTTGATTCTGTAAAGGCCTCACACTACGACCTAAAACATATCCATATCGTACTCGCCACAGAAGTGCGGGATAAGGCAAACGCGGCATTGATTGCAGCGGAGCTAAAGGAACTCTACGGTCATTACTTTGGATCATTCCTCGTAACCGTACATCCAAAAGACATACCAGGAGAAGTAGCGGGTAAGGGAGGAAATATCACCTTCGCTGCTAGAGAATGTGTCAATACATTCCGGAAGCAAGGCATCCTCACTGCAGAAAACGAGCGTTCCTTTGTCGTAACCACACTCGATGCAGATAACAAAGTGCATCAAGATTACTTTTCCGTACTCTCTTGCACCTATATTGCAAGCCCTGACAGACAACACGCGAGCTACCAGCCACTTCCCTTCCTCTATAACAACATTTGGGATGTCCCTCTCCTGGTCAGAGTAGTTGCCATTTCTGCGACCTTCTGGCATCTCATCGAGTCAGGGCGCTCCGACAAGCTGAGAAACTTTTCCTCCCATGCACAGCCACTTAAAGCTCTGATAGACATGGATTTTTGGTCAACATCCACCATAGTAGAAGACGGACATCAATTCTGGCGATCCTACGTACATTTCAGAGGAAAATACCGAGTTATCCCCCTCTTCATCCCTATTTATCAAGATGCGGTACAGAGTGAAAGCTTTGGAAAAAACCTCATTGCGCAATACAAGCAACTTCGCCGCTGGGCGCACGGAGCCGAGGACATATCCTATACCTGGCATGCCTTTAAAGCGCACTGGCATGAGCTACCCAAACTCAAGACCATGTTCCACTGGTTCAATCTCCTAGAGGGACACCTCATGTGGGCCTCTGCACCATTGGTACTAACGCTCACCACGCTTACTTTCTACATCATCAACCCCGGGTTTACAGAGAGTGCCATCTTCTATCAATTCAGCACACTCCTAAGTACACTTTTCACGGTAGCACTCATCGGTATCGCTGTTTCTATTTGTATGTCCCTCCTCCTCCTTCCCCCTATTCCAACCCATGCTTCCTTCGGTAAGAAGCTCTACTATCTACTCAGCCAGGTGGCCATGTGGATCCTCCTCCCCATCACTACAGTCTTCCTAGCAGCCATCCCAGCCATCGAAGCCCAAACCCGTCTCCTCTTCGGAAAAGACCTAGGCTTCCAAGTAACAAAGAAAACAAGAAGCTAAAAAAACAGCACCTTTGAAATTTGGCATCTGAAATCTGATATTTGATATTTTGCTCGCCGAAGGCGAGCCACATGGTGCTCGGAGCGGGAATCGAACCCGCACTCCCAGAGGGAACAAGATTTTAAGTCTTGCGTGTCTACCAATTCCACCATCCGAGCGCATAGCTATTCTACGAAGCAAACAGGAGAAGTAAAGCTAGACCTTCTGCCCCTTGCCAAAGAGGCCGAAGCTTCTATACTTGCCACACATCAATTTTCCTATTCCTATGCATTTTGCAGACGAGGCAGCATTTCAGGTTATTTCAGGTAAAGGAGGCGACGGTTGCGTCTCATTTCGACGTGAAAAATATATTCCCAAAGGAGGGCCAGATGGTGGTGATGGAGGAAAAGGAGGCGACGTTATCTTCAAACTCAACCCCCATCTCAACACCCTCTACAACCTTCGAAGCAAAAAAACCTATAAAGCACAAAATGGCTTCCCCGGAGAAGGAAATGACAAGCATGGGAAAAATGGACAAGACCTCATCATAGAGGTCCCTGCTGGCACACTTATCTACAATAGTGAGTCTGAAGAGCTACTCGCAGACATCAGTCCGGAGCATCCCACCTGGGTAGCAGTATTCGGTGGACGAGGTGGATACGGAAACGCTCACTTCACAAGCTCCGTGCGTAAAGCGCCTGATTTCGGAGAACTTGGAGACTGGGCACAAGCAAAGGATCTCAGGCTCGAGCTCAAGCTCGTGGCAGATGTAGGAATTGTTGGATTACCAAGCCGAGGGAAAAGCACCCTCATCTCAGTGATTTCCAATGCAAAACCAAAGATCGCAGAGTATGAATTCACCACCCTCGTGCCGAACCTAGGAGTAGTCCACCACAAGGGTGAAAACATGGTCGTATCTGACGTCCCAGGTTTGATAGAAGGAGCTTCGGAAGGTAAAGGACTTGGTCATGAATTCCTCAGACATGTGGAGCGCTGTAGCGTCCTTCTGCATCTCCTCGATGCTGGACGCCTCGATAAGCTCACAGAAGACTACAAGGTGATCATGGAGGAACTCAAGGCCTACGCACCTGGACTTCTCGAGAAACCTATGGTTATCGCCGTAAACAAGACTGACCTCCTCGACAAAGAATTACAGGAAGAAGTAGAAGCACTACTGAGACCGAGCATTGGCGAAAGCCCCCTCTTCTTCATCTCAGCAGCAGCGCACATGGGACTGGAAACACTTCTCGACCACCTTCTGCATGAGGTGCGTGCCCATCAAGAGGAAGAGCTAAAGCATACAGAGACAGTAGAAACAACTCCTACTGAAACGATCACGATTAGGCCACTAGAAGAAATGGATGAATGGACCTTCTACCAGGATGAAGACGGAAAGTTCCACGTGAAAGGATCCAGAATCGAGCAGATCGCCCGCATGACCGACCGCTCCAAGATAGGAGCGCTAGAGCGTCTCATGGACGTCCTCCAGAAAAAAGGCATGGCAAAACGCCTAGAGAAAGCCGGCCTAGAAGACGGAGACAAGTTCTTCATAGGAGAACTAGAATTCGAATACATGGAAGAAATAGGCTAGCAAAAAATACTGAGCCTCTCCACCTTCAAATGTAAGACCAAAGCCCCAGGCTCTGCTCAGAATGAGTGCAATACAAGGAAGAAGAAAAAAGGCGCCAGAGCCGTACTCAAGTACGGTGAGAAGCCTTTTTTCTTCTGACGCAGTAGTGTGCCATTCTGAGTAGAGCTACCGCGCAAACTCGATAACTCTATTTTCTCGTATGACGTTTACCTTAATCTCCCCAGGATAACTAAGTTCCTTCTCAATCTTCTCCGCCACATCCTTGGCCATAGTCTTCGCCTCCAAGTCCGTCACATTCTCAGGATTTACAAAGACTCGCACCTCTCGACCAGCCTGGATCGCGTACACATTCTCTACGCCATCGAAACTTCCCGCAACATTCTCCAAATCTTGAAGTCTCTTAATATAGTTTTCGAGGCTATCTGATCTCGCTCCAGGACGAGCTCCAGAAATCGCATCCGCCGCCATGATAATATGTGCCTCCAAGGTCTCCTGCGGTACCTCGTTGTGATGAGCCTCCACCGCATTCACAAGCTTTGGATCCATATTGAACTTACGCAAAATGGCTGCACCAATAACCGCATGAGATCCTTCAATCTCATGTGTAACCGCCTTTCCAATATCATGGAAGAAGCCAGCAATACGTGCAAGCTTCACGTCCGCCCCAATCTCCTGTGCTATCTGAGTAGAAAGGTAGCTCACCTCCATACAATGCTTAAGAACATTTTGTCCATAACTTGTTCTAAACCGCATACGTCCTGCAAGCTTCACAAGGTTTGGATGGATACCCGTGATACCTAGCTCCATAAGAGCTTTCTCTCCAAACTCCACCACCATCTTTTCTGTATCCTCCTTTACCTTCTCAACAACTTCCTCAATACGCGCTGGGTGGATACGTCCATCTTCGAGAAGAATCTCAAGAGAACGCTTCGCCACAAAGCGCCGCATCAAATCAAATCCAGAGATAAGAATCGAACCAGGAGTATCATCCACAATCACATCCACACCAGTGAGTCGCTCAAAGGTATTGATATTCCTTCCCTCTCGGCCAATAATTCGCCCCTTCATATCATCATCTGGAATCTGTACTACGGTCGACATGGTCTCACTCGCCACTTCATTGGCATACTTCTGGATCGCAAGCGTAAGCACATTCCTTGCCTTCTTGTCCGCCTCTGCCACCGCAGTCTCCTCCATCTTCTTCACATGCGTCAAAATCGAAGGCTCAAACTCCTTCTCATATTTCTTCAAAAGCACCTCCTTTGCCTCATCTTTCTTTAGGCCCGAAAGTCGCTCAAGCTCCGCACGTCCTTCCTCCTCTAGCTTCGCCACCTCAAGCTCCTTAGCCTTCATGTGCTCAAGACGATCATCCAACTTGGATCTCGCCTCGTCCACACGCTCTAGCTTCTTATCAAGCTGCTCCTCTCGCTGCATAAGACGTTTCTCCACCTCATCCAATTTTCCTCGTCGCTCCTTTTCCTCAGCGCGAGCCTCTCTATCAATACGCTCCGCATCCTTTCTCGCATCAGTCATCATCCTATCACGCTTTTCTTCAGCCTCAGAAAGCACCTTTTCCCGCAAACCTGCAGCATCCTGTCCATCCTTTTTAACCTTCATGTGCATAAGGACTGCACCTACCACACCTCCTCCGAGTAGTCCGAGGAGTACATATATCCATTCATTCATAGTATCGTTTGTAATGCAAACGGCCGTCTCTCACCTTGCTTCCCGCATATTTTCTGCCATAATCCCAGACGTACCGCCTCTATATAGAGATATATTCACTATACGAAAGGCACCGCAAAAGTCAAAACCACCCGAGGTTTTGACTCCATATTTAAATTATGGTATAATAATAAGATAGTCATTCTGTCAAATTCATGGATAAGCAGGTAATTAGCAAGATTGCGGAGCACTTACTCCAAAGTAAACGTGTCGTACTCACTGGACATCACAAACTCGATAGTGATAGTGCTGGAGCGTCTTTAGCGCTTGCTTTGGCATTACAAAAAAAAGGAATCACTCCCCTACCTGTAACACTAGAAAAAATTCCCGATGACCTAAAGTTTCTTCCAGGAATAGATCTGTTTAAAGGATCAAAGGGAAACAAGGAGTTTATCATCTCCTTCCAGGACCCGGAGATGGAAGTGCAGGATGTAAAGTATGCCTCTGAGAAAGGTCATCTCAAAATCATAGTGACACCCAAATCTGGAAGCATACGTAGAAAGGCCATGGAGGTAACAGGAGATACCATCGATGCAGACACAGTCGTAGTGGTAGACAGTGGTGACAAGAAAAACATTGGACCTCTCCTCGACGAACAGCACGAGCTCTTCGACAAGGCCACAGTGATCAACATCGACCATCACATGTCCAACGACCACTTCGGAGACATCGATTTCGTAGACACTAGCGCAAGTAGCGCCTGCGAGCAGACCTACTACGTGATCAAAGCCATGGGTGAGGATCTCATCGATGCAGACATTGCTACCTGTCTGCTCACGGGAATCATCGCAGACACGGGAAGTTTCAAACATGGAAACACTTCTTCAAGCGCCTTCCACATCGCTGCAGACCTTCTCAAGGCGGGAGCTCGGCAGCAGGAAATCATAACAAACCTCTTCAAAAGAAAGAAATTCAG
>JAUIFW010000068.1 GCA_030430105.1 bacterium
TCATTCGCTCCTGTTCTCCTCTAGAAAGCGTATCAAATTCTACATCTGCTTTGAGTGCATCCGTATGCCAATTGTCAACAACTCCCTCTACAAGCGCAATGTACAGCTTTTGTCGAGAGAAGACAGGCATGAGACTAAGTAACTCTGGCATTTTCAGAGTATTCTTCTCAAACACATGCTCATGAACAATACGGATTTTCCCATCCTTTTGTTCAGAGATGTAGAGCGCCAGTGTATCTTGGCGTTCCTCTGATTCAGGGAAGATCTCCACTTCCAGCACTTTGGTAAATTGCATGGCAACTACCTCCTTACACATTCTCTTTTATTCAATTAAAACACTAATTTTTATTTAGTCAACTTTTTCCCAGCACTACAGCATATAGCTCCTAGTATATCAATCATTGATGCTAGCCTTATACACCTCTAAACACCGCATCCTAGCCAGCTTATGATCTACCATAGGCCCCGGGTACTTCTCCGTTCCAAACTCAGGCACCCACTGTTTCACATATTCGTACTCTGGATCAAACTTCTCCTGCTGACTCGTGGGGTTGAAGATTCGGAAATACGGAGCGGCATCACATCCAGTGCCAGCAGCCCATTGCCACCCGCCATTATTGGAGGCTAGTTCAAAATCCAATAACTTCTCCGCGAAATACTGCTCACCCCAGCGCCAATCGATGAGCAGGTCCTTTGTGAGAAAACTCGCCACGATCATCCGCACCCGATTGTGCATATACCCCGTCTCATTGAGCTGCCTCATGCCTGCATCCACGATGGGGAAACCGGTCTTTCCCTCGCACCACTTTTTAAATTCAGCCTTGTTGTTGCGCCACGCAATGTGCTCATACTTTTCCTTGAAGGCATGCCCAACCACGTGAGGGAAATGCCAAAGGATCATCATGTAAAACTCCCTCCAGATTAGCTCCGTGAGGTATCCATCGTTCAGATCCTCCGCAACGCTAGCTAGTTTTCGAATACTAAGGGTCCCAAAGCGAAGGTGTACGCCGAGCCTACTTGTACCATCCTCTGCAGGTAGATCTCTCGTGCGATGATAGGATTTGATGATGTCTGCTGGGACCTTTCTTGCTGGCCACTTCCCATCTGAGGCCCCAAAGCCAAGCTTCTGAAGTGTAGGAAGAGCAATCTCCTTGTGACTCCAAAGGCTATCTACGTGCTTCTCTGAGGTTACCACTTCTGGCCTTTTTCTCTCAAGCACGGACCTCCACTTTCTGCTGTAGGGAGTGAACACCGTATAGGGCGTCCCGTCCTCTTTCACCACTTCCTCCTTCTCTAACATCACTTGGTCCTTGTAGCTATGCCAAGAGGCGCCTGCTTCAAGCACAAGCTGCTCAATTGCACCATCTCGCTTCCTCGCGTAGGGCTCGTAATCGTGGTTTAGGTACACGGCCTTGATCTCATACTCTTTCAGAAGTGCTTTCCAGATTTGCTCTGGAGAGCCATGTTGCACGACTAAGGTTGATCCATGCTTCACTACTTGTTCCTGCATGTGCTGCAGTGCCTCGTGAATAAAATGCACTCGTCTGTCCTTTGTATCCTCTAGCTTCCCCAAAATCTCCTTGTCAAAGATAAACAAGGGTAACACGGGGAGTCCTGACTGGAGCGCGTGAAACAGTGCCGTATTGTCCTCGAGACGTAGGTCTCTGCGGAACCACATGATTGCGATAGGTGTCTTCATGACACCATACTACGGGTTCCTAGCTGGATGTCAGGTCGAAGTTACAGGGCTGCGTCCACTTTACTCTCCTCAAGTGAGCATGTCTCTTGCTGTTTGGTTTCTACGTATGCAACCAAACGACGGATATACTCTAAGGCCTCCGCATGCAGCAGCTGTGCTCCCTTTTCTATCCCAAAGGCCTTGATCACTTCCTCTAGCGCTCCAGGTTGCATGGCGTCCTCCATGCCTCCATCCCTTCGAAACTCCCAAACCATAGAGGGAACCATCACAAGCCCATCTTGCCCCAAGGATTTAGGCAATCCCAGGCGAGTTCGAGCATCCTGATAGATCTGTCGCTCCTGCATGGCCTCGTGCGTATTCTCAGCCAATGTCACACGATTGTTCACCATGACAGCAAGTCGCAATACTTCCCCTTTTTCTATGGGCAACAGAAAGAAACTCACATAGGAACGTATGGTTTCATTTTCTATGTACTGCTTTTCAATCTGCTCCATTTCCATGGTGGACAGCTTTGTTTGGATAACATTCCAGTAGGCCTCAAGCCACTCCTTATCCTTTGTATGCTTTGACTCACTATATGCGTTCAACAGCTCCATCAAGGAACCAACCCTCGTAAAGAAATTGTATTCACCTCGAAGATTTATCTCGGAATTGTCGTTGATTTCCCCATGAACAAGCCCTCTGCGATAGCGACGATTTAGCTGTCCTATCTTTTCCTCAGCGGGGCCTCCAAGAGCAGACTCTGCCAATCGAACATCATTAAACAGCAGAAGCCCATGGGTCAAAGAGGATGGTATGGCAGTTTGAATTAAATGATTCTGTATCTTTTGGTATGGAGCTATGTTGCCCCGGTAGGTTTTCTCTATCTCCTGTTTTTCCTCTGAAGATACATCCTTTTCAAGAAGTTCATAATACCAGTTGTTGAGCTCCGCACGCCCCTTTGCCGCCTCCGCATAGGTAAAGAGCCTAAGTGCACCCTTCATTTCTTGTACGGCAGACTCCATACCGTGATAGATTCGCTCTACCCCTTGCGTCTCTTCAAAATCCTGCAATACCCTCTTCATCGCATCCACCTCCACCAGTTCCGTGCGCTCGATTCTTCCACGCTGCTTACTTAGGTAGGTTATCCTCCTTTGATATATTTCCCTTACGGCTTGATAGAGGTCCTTGAAGACTACTTCAAGTAGCTCCCTATCCTCTAAGTTGTTTCTCAGGGTACTTAGAGCAAGCCTTGCGTGCTTTACCTCCACATTGCTTAGTGGGGTATTTGTCTCTTGATACAATATGGCTAGCTCTCTGAGTGCTCCTCGTAGTTGGTCTATGATAAGTTGCTCCCTATGCGTGTCTGATTCCGCTTGATCTGGATATAGGTTGTACATGGCCGGTGGTACTGCTTGTGGTTTTTTCATGCGCTGCAGTGGATGTACTCGCTGCTTCTTGGCCTTTTTCCTCTTTTTATTCCCACTTTTTTTCCCTTTAGCGTTACTCTTTGGGGGTATATTTGTAGATACCTTTTCCTTGTTCGAAGCTTCTTCCTCTGGCGTTTCCTCCTCGAAGGGAGGGAAGGACTCCATATCAAATATTCCAAGGGACTCTAGACCTTTTTCTAAGGCTGAGTACATTCGCCTGTATTCACTCAAATTCATACCTTTCTTCTTGGAACTCTCATGTGCATCTCCTTCGTAGGAGGAATCCATCGTATGCAAACTCATAAATTTTTCGACAACAAACAATTCGTGGCTACTATGCGTATTTTATGCATAAATGTCAACTACCTGTGCGCCTTTCCCATATGGCTTTTCCCCAGGTGGCTTCGTAGCACTTCAGGGATTCGTACTCGACCATCCTCCTCTTGATTCTGCTCCATGATCGCAATAAGTGCCCGACCTAGTGCGAAGGCTGTAGCGTCATTCATATGCACGTATTCCTTTCCTTCCTCTGCCACATAGCGGGTTTGGAGTCTTCTTGCTTGATAGTCCCCCATGTAGTCCGCTGTGTGGGTTTCCCTATACGCACCTTGTCCAGGCATGAATGCCTCGAGATCTGTCTGTTGAATGTTTGGAGTCCCCATATCCCCCGTACAGATCGCCACTTTTTGATACTGGAGGCCGAGCTGCTGCATGAGGTATTCTTGTACTGCCACCATAAATGCGTGCTCCTTTTCTCCCTCCTCCCTCAAGCAAAAACTCTCCATCTCCAGCTTGTCGAATTGATGCATTCTTAGTATTCCCCTGATATCCTTTCCATAGCTTCCAGCCTCTCTGCGGAAAGCGGTATTGAACCCAAGATAGCGTTTTGGAAGTTCCTCTTTCTTGAGGAACTCACCCCTATGTATGGGCCCAAGGGTATGCTCTGCACTACCAGTCAGATACAACTCCTCGCCTTCGATTTTGTACTTATCCTCCATAGGATCGAGTCTCCCCATCTGCTCGTAGACCTCCGTGCGAATCATCATTGGTGGAAGCACGGGTTCAAAGGGCGTAGGGTCTACCTCAAGCCCTGCCTCCCCTATAATCCGCTCTATAACCTCTCCACTTGTCAGCTGCTGCATGACAAAACTGATAATCGCCTGCTGGAGGAGTACGAGCTCACCTTTCAGGTAGGTGAAACGACTTCCTGTGACCTCCGCAGCTTTTTCCTTGTCGATCCATCCCTGAAGCGCAGCTAGATCCCAGTGTGGAAGCGGATTCTCTATGTAGGTTTTCTCTCCAACAAGCTCCAGAATAACATTCTCCTCTTCATTCTTCCCGATAGGAGTTGCTTCATTGGGTATATTTGGGAAGCTCCATAGAAGCTTCTTCCATGTGGCTTCCACCTCTATGAGCTTCTCTCTTGCTTCCTTGAGCTCGTGCTTGATTCGAGCTCCTTGGTCCTTGTCCTGTCTTTTTGCTGCGAGATTTTTTTCTTCGCCGAGCTTTGATACGCGTTCTAATAGCTCACTTCTTTGCATATCTATCGCTAAAAACTCTTGCACAGAGGTCTCGCATCCCTTGAGGGTGGCCGCCCGCTGCACGGTATCTGGTGTGGTTCTTACAATGTGTGGATCAATCATGGTGGTGTTTACATTACAATACAAAAAATCCCCATAGCTAGGACGGGGGAGTGGTTTGAACAAAAACGCGAAAAGCTCCCCCTAGATGGAGGATGAGGTGAACCCAGTACGTGCGTATGTTGTCTTCATGGGTCTAGTATAGCAAAAGCATGCAGTTTTGCAAGGTTGGCTAGGTGTTATCCTACTAGATCCCCGTATGTATCCAGTAACTTACGAATCTTGGGACCTATCACCACCTGACAGTAGGGAGCACCTTGATTCTTCTTGTAATACTCCTTGTGGGACGGTTCTGCAGGGTAGAAGGTGGCTCCCTCTTCGATGGTTGTTACAATGGGAGTTTTGTAGGAGGGCTGGGCTTTTTCTATAGCCTGCTCTACCTGAGCACGCTCCTCCTCTGACTGAATAAACACCGTGGACCTGTACTGGGACCCTATATCCGCACCCTGTTGATTTTTGGTAGTGGGGTTGTGCGTTGCAAAAAATACTTCGAGCAGTGTTTCGTAGGAAAGCTCTGTAGGGTCGTAGTGAACCGCAATGGTTTCCGCATGTCCCGTACGACCAGAGGCCACTTGTTGATAGGTGGCGGTCTCCGCACTTCCCCCCATATACCCTGGCTCTACTGAGGATACTCCTCGCAGGCGTTGGAAGATAGCTTCCGTGCACCAGAAGCACCCTCCTGCCATGTACGCTGTCTTTAGATTTTTCATACTATTGAATGCTTATACCATATCCATCCGCATTTGCAGACCCTACAAACCTTCCTGTGGCGATGCTTCCACTTGCGGTAAAACTCACTGTTTCGCCACTAGAGTAGGACTCGCCTTGTATGGTTACAGATCCCCAGCCACTGAGCGCCCCTGAGAGTGAAAGATTTCCCTTATCGTCCACAGATCCGCTACA
>JAUIFW010000069.1 GCA_030430105.1 bacterium
GCACACCGATCTCTTGCAACTGCAAACTTAGGAGAGTGGGTAGGTCAAGCGTATACTGGTCTCCGCTACTCTCTTTCATGAACATCTCCGGCGCTAGGGAATATTTTCGAGCGTATTCCATCCATCCTTCAGCGTTTTGCTTATCGATCAGATAACAACCTCCGCATATCATAGGAAGCACCCCAATATACACATCACTCGGAGCAACGCCATATGTGTCCTTCAGATATGACATAAAGCTTGGGACAATTCTGCTTTGCACCCCCTTCCACCCTGCATGCTGCAGGGCAAGAATCCCTTTTGTAGGTACGTGCCATACTAGAAGGCCACAATCTGCGACCATCATAAGCAAGCCCAGCTCTTGCTCTGTCGTGTAGAGCGTATCTGCAACTGGTACGTCCGTACGGGGAGCCTTGTACAATTCTCCGTGCTCATGGGTAGCCTGAAATATCTTATCCCCATGGTCCAAGCTTGTCACTGCCATAGCCTTCACCGCAAGCGACCTCATCGCATCTCTCCTCAGGTCTATTACCTTGTCTGGCGCAGGGTGATTCTTTAGTGAAAGGGACCCATTTTCCTTCGTTCGACCCTCTCTAGGTATGATGGTCACCCCAAGGCCTGGAAACTGATTGAAGAGTGAAAACTCGTAGCCCATTTATTCCACGAAATAAGGTTTCCAATAGTCTTTGATGACCACAGGAATCTCCTCATGTCCAAGAAGCATGTCTCCTTCGAACACGACCTCAAGAAGGAGCCCTTGATCCGCCCCCTCTTGCTCCTGGTCAAAGACGAGGTTTCCTAGTGAATACGCGATAATTCCATCCCCATACCTCTCTACAGGCTGCACTAGATGTGGGTGATGTCCTACTACAACCTGCGCTCCCGCATCAATTGCAGATCTACTGTAGGCAACCTGCTCTTCTGTTGGCGTGCTAGAGAACTCCGTACCAGTATGGAGGGATACCACCAATATGTCAGACTGCGCAGCCGCACTAGCTACCTGCTCAGCAAAGGTATCTAGATCCGGCAGTAGTGCATATCCTCGAAGCTTGCTATTTGCTGCATAGAGCGGTGTCACATCACTGTATGCAAGATAGCCGACCGTAACACCCTTTTCCTCCAGGAAGAGAGGAGCTGCTGCCTCCTCAGGAGTTTCACCCGCACCAACGTAATACATCCCATGCTCCTCGATATGGTCCATAGTAATCTTCATCCCCTCTCTACGCCCATCTCCAAAGTGATTGTTTGCCAAAGAAATGACATCAATCCCAGCATTAACGAGTGATGATATGGTCCGAAGATCTGCCCGGAACTGTGCTCCTTCCGGCTGAAAGAGTGGGATCGTGTGAAACGGTGATTCAAGATTGATAAAGGCAATGTCCGCGCTACTTAGTACAGGCACAACCTCTTCCAGTACTACGCCAAAACCATGCTTCTCCATCGCCTTCCCTACGAACCTGGACATCATAACATCTCCTCCAAAAATGAGAGAAATTTCTTCTTCAGTACTCTCAGGTTCTTCCAGTTCTATCATAACCGGAGCAACCTCCGCCTGTGCCATCTCTACAGGTGGCGAAAAGTACGTGCCAGCAAATCCAGCAAGGCTAAGGAGAAAGGAAAGAAGGAGTGCGAGTACTTGTCCGAGCATAGATATGGATTATAAGTAATATCACCATACGAAAAAGCCCCAGGAAATACAATTCCTGGGGCTTGACGGGTTTTTGTTTTTAGGAGGCGACCAGCTCTTTTCGAATTGCTTCGAGCTGCTTTCCTACTTGGTTGAGATTTTGACTAAAACCATCGATCGAACGATTCAGATTTTCTGTATCTTCTCGTAAGATCATGAGTGATGGTGTCGCTTCGCTATGCAGGTCTTCGGAGACGGGCTGCTCTACGGATACGGTACTCTCATCTTCTTGTACAGTAGCAACCTCGCCTTGCACCTCTATATCCTTATCTAAGGCCTCAGCATGCTTTCGCACCAGGTAGGTGTTGAACCCATTAGGGTCCAGCTCATATAGATACTTGAGGAAGAAATCCTGGTGCCATGAATCCATGGCCATGTACTCCATGAGATACTTCACTCTGCGATACAGCCGAATGAAGGGATAGTTCCCATGGGGCGTGAAATTCATCACTTTTGCCAAGGCCTCTTGCCGGGTTCTATCTGACCGGAGTTTAAAGTACATGGCGTTGAAGTTCTTGATAGCCGAACGATAGGCCTCTAGCTTTCTTCCTCCCAGGGCCTCCTTCGCGCCTTTGGCAAGTAAGACACTTGTAGAGAGTTTTTCATACTTCTCTTCTCCTTCAGTATTCCAAAGCGCCATAATTGCTTGCGCGGTTTTGCCCATTGGTTCAAAGTCTGCCAATGGAGACTCTAATTCATGGTCTTCAAGGACATACAGAAGCCACATTTGTACCAAAACTCTCTCGATGAGAGAGACTTCATGACCTAGAACTTCAATCAACCAGATTGCATCTATGCCTTCTTGCCGTTTTTTATCCAGCTTCTCAGCGATCTGCAGGAATTTCTTCATTTTTCCTTTGCCGCAGAGATAGCGAACGACTTTGGTTTGTGACTTCAATGCTGCCACAACACCCATTGCTGGGTTTGCCTTATGCTTGTTCAACGCTTTCACTATTGTTTCAGTCTTTTTGCTCATATGAGCCTCCTTGTTTTTTCTTAAACTTATTTAAGACTATTTTATATTTTTGTCAATCTTTCTCTCCACCTATTGTGGTGAGAGTGCTCCTTCCTTTATTGCTTGCTCCCGAGCACTATTCAGATTTTGAACAGCCGCATTAAAGGCAAGAATGGGGGCCACGTATTGCTTCGGCACAATTTTTGTAGCGACGTTTGTTAATCCATCCATTGCCTTCTCTAGTCTACGAGGATCTTTTGTCATATCCTCGTGGAGCTCTTTGTCGCTAAGGGTATTAGGCTTCTTCAAAAGCCCCATCTGTACAAGGGATCTTGCAGAGCTTGCAAACCCTGCTCCGAGAAATTTGAGTCTTGGATCCTCATAGCTCACGATGTTTTTCATCTTTGAGACCACAGGAATGTTATTCATAACGGCCCGCAGAATCGTAGGCTTTCCTGCGCGGTATAGTCGCATCTTGTCATCATCACTCAGCTTATTCCAAATACCGTCTTCTATATGGGTCTTCCACCCCTCAGAATTCTTTAGGGAGTTCAGGGCTTTTGCATAGACATCCTTTGCCTTTTCATGCGCTGCCAAAGCTGCAGCGCGCTCTAAACCTGCCTGAACCTTTTCTGTCTTACTGCGTGTTCTCGTTTCTACGGACTCTTTTTCCTTTTGTACATCCTTTTCGTCCTCTCGAACCTCATCTGCACCAGGTTTCATGGTTTCTAAAGCCATATGTAGTGTTACTAGCTATCTTATTATTATATCATATTTTATATAACTAGTCTATTTTCGCTATTTTTGTCACATTCGTGTACCATGAAGCAAATCCTTACCCCACTTTCGTGCAGCGCCTTTGGGAAATTGATAGCCTTCGTGGAATAGCCATCCTTCTGATGGTTGCCTTTCATGTGCTTTGGGACGTCAATTACTTCTTTGGAACCTCTATCCCCCTCACGTCAGGGTACTTTGAACTCAGCAGAATTGCAATTACCTCACTGTTTCTGCTTCTCGTAGGTGTTTCTCTGATACTAAGTGGTGTGCAGTCTCGTCCTTACAGTGGGTACTTGCAGCGGGGACTTGGTATATTTTCTTATGGCCTCCTCATCTCCCTAGTCACCTGGCTCCTACTACCTACGCAATTTGTACGCTTTGGAATCTTGCACCTAATTGGTGTCAGCATCGTAGTTGCACCACTCTTTGCAAAACTAGGCAGATGGAATCTTCTGGTGGCAGGTATTGGCCTTGTCTCTAGCTCCTTTTTCACATCAATGCTCCCACCTAGTCTACTATCACTGCCGCTTGGGAGGCCTCCTCTTCTGTTCTCCTCCGTGGACTACTATCCCTTATTTCCCTGGTTTTTTGTTGTCTTACTTGGGCTAGGGCTTGGGACTTTTGCCTACAAGGAAAAATCTAGGAGGTTTTCATTCCCCAACTTTGGTAAACACCCCGTAATCTTGATACTCTCGCTACTTGGTAGACACTCACTAACGATCTATCTGCTCCACCAGCTGGTTCTTTTTGGCCTCTTTAGTATGCTTGCGTTTTTTCTTTAAACGCGACCTACTTCTTTTGTGTTTTCACCCAAGTGGCCTTTATCACAGGTAGGGAGAGGGTAGACAAAACAAATCCTGCCGTCGGTACCATTGCATTGATAAACGGCTCTGGAAGATTTGCTATAAAGAAAAACAAGACTACAACCGCATACGTAAGCACTGCAATTGAGACTTTTCTTGTACTACTTGTTTCCCATGCCTTATCGAGCTCCACACGTGTGTTTCTCTCTTGTAGCTCTCTTACTTCTTTCTCCAGCTCTTTGAGTGTTTTCATTTGCAGATGGCAATAAGAATATCCTACTGCCATACTACAAAATATTTTCATGTTTGCTAGAGCTCCAACCCCTTAAACCATTTCTTGTTTTTTGGATTTCTATGCGGGCAACCTGGCCAACAGCATGGGCGCTTCTTTCCGGCCCGAAGATCCTCTTGCATGCGCTCGATGTGGCGTTTTCTTGTTTCCTCAGTTTTTACCAAGCTTACCCAACATATCCACTCGTTGCGTGCAATTGGTGTGATGGCATTCCAAAGTGCCAAGAGATCTGGATTGCTCTCGAGTACTTGCTGCATATCTAAAGGAAGGTCGTGGTGACTACTTGGTTCTATCTGCATAGGTGTGCTTAGGACGGTATAAGTATAGCAGTATCTTTGGCGAACATTAGAGGAATCCTCCTTCACTCGTCTGCTCAAAATGTGGTCGCAGACCTTCTTCTTTGAGAAAATGGCTGAACGGTAGCAACTCTTCCGCTTGATAACGCTCCTTGAATGCTTCTATTTCTTTTTCATCAAAGTCATGCGGCTCCAATATCATACGCTCCACAGGAATTGGGCGCTCCTTTGAGATCTTTGCATCAATGAGTACAGGCACACCCGCTTTGATATCCTGCATAGCACGTTCAAACACATCAGAAAGCTCTTCAATCCGTCGTACCGTATACCCCTTTGCCCCTACCGCTTCAGCCACCTTTGCATGATCTATGTCTAGAAAGGACACACCGAGATAGCCAGCGTTGGTATCCTCCTGCTCATCTTTGATGAAGCCATACTCCGCGTTGGAAAACACCACATTGATGATTGGTAGCTTGTACTGTACTTGGGTGGTGAGGTCTTGCATCACCATCTGAAAGCCACCATCTCCCATGATGGCCCACACTTGCCTTTCTGGGAAATCCAGCTTGGCGGCTATGGCCCCTGGTAGTCCGATACCCATGGTGGCAAAGATATTTGAGGTACGCCACTG
>JAUIFW010000002.1 GCA_030430105.1 bacterium
CAAAAACACATCAACTCGAGCCAAACCAGCGCACCCAAGTACTTCATAAACTCGAGCAGCAACGCGCCTAAGCTCTGCCCTATCCTCGCTAGACAACTTTGCGGGGATCTCTACCTCAGCCTGAGAAGTCTCCGCATACTTTTCCTCATAGTCGTAAAACCCTCCATGCACATGGATCCGAGCAAAACTCTTTGCTACCTCAGGGTGCCCCTTCCTTCCTTTCACCGCACACTCGATCTCCATAGCATCTACCATGCCTTGCTCTACCAGCACCTTATCATCCACAGCAAAGGCCTTCTCTAAAGCATCATCTAAATCCTCTACTACCTCACACTTACTGACTCCTATACTAGACCCAGCCTTACAAGGCTTCACATAACAAGGAAAACCTAGCTCACTGCAAATACGCTCCACAAGCTCACCCCGCTCAGATTCCCACCATGCCTTATGAACAAGAACATACGGGCTAACTGCAATACCAGCATCCTGCACAAGAAGCTTCGTCACATGCTTATCCATACACTGACTCGACGAGAAACTATCTGAGCCCACATAGGGAAGATCATGAAGCTCGCACCAACTCTGAAGCCTCCCATCTTCCCCATACTCCCCATGAATAACGGAAAGGACTACATCGATATCTTCTCCACCAAGAAAGCTAAAGGGTTCAGTCTCGACCATTGAAAGATCACCTCCATCCAAGCACAAAGCACCTGCACCCGCCACCGTAGGACTCATTGCAATCATATTTGCCTTCGTTACATAGACAGGGAGTACCTCATACCCTGCACGTTCCAAAGCAGGCACTACTGCCCTAGCAGAACGTATAGAGACCTCATGTTCATGAGACTTTCCACCAAACAACACTGCAATTCGCTTCATAGCATAGAGATCATTGAATACAGAAAAAGTATCCCTTAGAGCAAAAAAATGCTCAAGCAAGAAACACAAATACTGTAGATACTAGCAAACAACAGGTTCAAAAGCTCCCTCTTGCATCCCACCTGGCATCATCTACACTGAAGTAAAGGAGGATAGAACAATGAACCATCGTGAGCACATAGAAATCATGGTGGAAGCAATCGGTAAGCCGTATCAAGCGGAAAACTGGTATGAGCGAAAGCTTTACCTACAAGGACTTTCAAAGGTCCTCAAGCTTGAGACAGCAGTCACCGTATCTCCACTATCGACAAACAATTTACAGATAGGCGGCAGAGATTGTGACATACTCATAGAACTCTTCGAATTTATGGTATACATCTACCCAAATCTCGAAGAAGAACAAAAGAAAAATCTACTAGGAAACAAAATTTACCATCTCCTGCAAAGGAGAAATCAAAAGGAGCCATAAAATTTTGATACAAAAACTCCTGTAAAGCCTCACCAATGCGTGGAGGCTTTATTACATTATAAAATATTTATTAATTACTAATTACTAATTCCTCATTAATAATTCACTTTGAAATCAAAGATTTCAAAGTGCCTTCACCATATATTCATCCTCAAGCTCATATCCTTTTCCACGAAAGTACTCTCGCACTCCAATCCCAGCGATAATAGCCATTTTCTCCAAACCATAGTCACGAGCAATCTCTTCTGCTTTCTCAAGCATCCTCGCACCAAATCCCAAGTGCTGCGCAGAACGATTAGACTCCTCTCCCACCTCAAGCATGGCTCCATAGGTATGAACTTCTCGCACTAGAGCTGCCCTCTCGAGCACAGACATCCAATGCTTTTCCTTAGAAAAATACTGACTTGGTATCCTTAATCTTAAAAAACTAAGAATAAGATCCTGCTTTTTATCCTCAAAAGAGATAAAATACTCTTTACCTCCAGAAGCTTCATACGGCCGAACCACCATCTCTACATCCGCAGGATGCACTTTCTTCTTCCGAACCTCACGCGCCCGAATATCCCGGGACTGAAGACCCCTCCGGCTCATCTCCTTATCGATCAGTTGCCGTAGATTAGAAGTCTTTGTCCCTGCCAATATATCTGTCGCAGGAATATCACGAATCACCCGAGAAATACGCACATACTCCGGTATATGAGGAAGCACCTCACAAGCAAGTTGAATAAATTGCTCATCCCCCATAGGCGTAAACTCTCCAGAACGCCAAAGCTTGGTAAGCTCACTATAGTCCGTGACTACGCAAGGATAGAACTTCAATTGATCTGGACGAAAATCAGGAGAGTCAAATATCTCCAAAAACGTCTCCACATCCTTCCGAAAGGTCGAACCCCAAAGCCCAGGCATCATGTGATACGTAAACTTAAACCCAGCATCTTTCATAAGCTGGGTTGCCCGAATCACATGCCCCTTCAAATGCCCCCGCTTATTTTGCACCAACACATCATTATGTGTGTGCTGCACCCCTATCTCAAGGCGAGTGGCTCCAAGAGAGCGAAGCCTCACCAGCTCCTTCTTATTCACCCAGTCAGGTCGAGTCTCAAGGGTTAATCCCACACATCGCACCTTAGACTTTTCATTTTCTTTTTGCAGCATTTTTAAATCCTCAGACAGTCTTAGTTGCTTTTTCTCACTATTAGAAAATTTAGCATACTTGTAACGAGAAGAATCCTCCAAAACAAATGCGTCCTTAGCCTCCTCATAAGAATTCATAGCCTGAAATGCGCCGGTCAAAAATTCCTCCTGATAATCCTTTGGATAGGCAGAAAAAGTCCCGCCTTGCACAATAAGCTCTATCTTATCCACAGGGTGGCCGGTAGCCTCAAAAGCACGAAGGCGATTATGCACCTGCCTAAACGGGTCAAATTCATTCAAAACCGCACGCATCATCCCAGGCTCCGTAGAAAGGTAGCTCTTTGGCATATTCTTCTCCGTAGGACAAAAGACGCACTCCCCAGGACATCCTTCATCGCGAAGAAAAATGGAAAGCGGCGCAATACCAGAAAGGGAGCGAACGGATCGTTTCTGCACCGCCAGAAAAAATTCCTGATGCTCCTCAAGCTCTCCACGTGCGACAAGCGCCCGATATGCCTTAATGAGATCAATACTCATAAGCACAGGGATTTGATGCTCCTTACTATAGCGATGCCGAAGCTTCTGAAGTCCACGCACACTAAAATCCCCAGCCTCAATGGCTTCCTGCACAAAGGATTCTGCAATAGAAGAAATATCACCCATAGCCCGAGTATAAACAAAAAATTGAAAGAGGACAGTGCAAGCACTATCCCCATTCTTATATGTACCCTATAGCCTAGTAAAATTAAGTTTCCCTATTCCTCAGTACTACCACAGCCGCAAAGGCGATAAAAAGCAGAGTGAGTAAGTCCATTAGCGTCTCCAAAGGGAAGTAAATTGGAGGCGAGCAAGATAGCTTTGACTGCTATCTATCGTCTGCTGCGCCTGAAGCTGATCACCAGATCCCTTCCAAGTGGTATATGCTTCTCCAATGAGCGCATATCCAGTTTCGACAATCATATCAGTGGCAACACTACGTACGTGCATACATCCATAGGTGAGCTCCATTGGAGTAGTATCCTCCGAGAGGAGTAACACCTGCAATTTCACCCCCTCCTCGAGACTACGAAGCGAGTCTCTCACTTGCTCATAGAATCCTGGTGTACATAGCATCTGCATAGATGATGTACCCGCCAATTGCAGCTGGAGCTTCCATGAAGCTATCAATCCCTGCACACCTGAAGCTACAGGCTCCCAAGCGGTCTGCGTAAGCTCCTTCCCCTGAAGAGAAAGTTCATGCACTACCTTTGGAAGAGACTCCTCTAGTTGCACAAGCTCACTGCGCCTTCGCGCAAGCTGCTCGAGCAAGCTCGATGGGTGCTTTGGTTTAAAGTGCTGCACCTTGTAACCCGAAACCTCTTCCACCAATCCTTTCTCCGCAAGAGACTCCATGAGGTCATAGACCGTCGTTCGGGGTAGCAGTGCATACTTTGAAGCTTCAGAAATGGTCACCTCTCCCCTATCGCCTAATAGTGCGAGGTATAACTGTCGCTCCTTATCACTCAATCCAAGCAATGTCAGTACGTGTTCCGTGTTTTGTATTGTCATAATTCGTCGATTAACTTCGACATATATAGAGTACTCTCAGAGGTAAACATTTGCAAGCAAAAGTGAACATTTTGACGAAATATTTCGACAAATTATACGATAGAAAAAAAGGCCCATATATGTGGGCCTAATAGCACGGCTATCTTTTATTTTATTTTCTTTCACCATATCGGTAGAGCTGCATCACAAAGTATTTCGATGAAATGCTGCACTCTTCACAAGGAGCCTCAATACCTGAGAGAGCATCTCTCCAGTCAATAACTGTGAGTGACTCAGCATCGGTACAGCGGGCCAATATGACAAACGCATAGGGCCCACCATCCTCCCGCAAGGAAACCAATTGTCTCCATGCATCGAAGGTTTCTTTTTCCAAAGCGTAAGGAGCAACCTCTGCCACAAACATATTTCGCGCCGCAGCATGATCAATTCCTTCAGCAAGCTCATAAAGCTCTTCATAGGGTTTCATCTCAAAGAGAGACCCTACCCAACGAAGATAGCTACGCAGCTGCTTCGAAACACTATAATATGAGATCTTTGGCAGCAGTTGCTTTGGACTGAGAGCAATGTCTTCCTTCTCCTCATCAGCAAATGCTGCAAAACGCTCCAAAAGCAGAGGCAAAGCAAGCGGCTTCGCATCTCCATACAAATACCAATCATCCGTATAGAGAGCCCCAATCAGTTCTACAACTTGTCTCAAACTGAGATCAGGTTGCTCACTAAGATACTGGGCAACATAGTCACTGACTAAATACACCGGCATATGCTGTACAAGCAAAAGCATCTGATCATGAGTCATTCCTTTTGAAACATGTTCAGAAAGCTTTCGTTTTGAAGCAGTAGCATATACAGAGAACTCATCCCCGGCTCCTGCATGGCAAAACGTATACAACATCACCATCTCCTTGAAAGGCATATCAAGCTGCAGTCTCAGGCTAAGGTGGTCCTTAAGCTCCTTTTTAACCACTTCTCCTCCAAATCGAGCATCAAAAGTCGCAGAACGGAACAGTATGCGGAGCTCCTCATAAGAAAGCTCCATACCAAAGGTAAGATACCGAAGTATCAAGGCATTGGTAACTGGAACAATCGGAGAACTCAGAATCATATCCATAAGCAATTGTTTGTTCCAAACCAGATACTGGTCTATAAGACGTTGATAATATTCAAAGTCACAAAAGAGCTCACCCTCTGTAATCGCTTGACTTGTGTGAGAATGCACAAGCATTGTCTCAAACAATGTCTGCGCCATCACCTTTTCCTGGTAACCTGGTTCAATCATAGTAGACTCGCTTTCTTTTTTGTTGTCTTAATAAGTTTTTAACACGAAATAAATTTTTAGCAAGAGCAACGCAAAAAGCAACCTAATCAACAAACCAAGCCCCTAGGCCTCAGGACCTAAGACCTAAGACCTAAGACCTAAGACCTAAGACCTAAGACCAAGGACCTAAGCCCTAGTCCCCAATCCCCAACACCCCCCGCACCTTCTCCACCTGCTCCACCACCTGCGCCTCTGTCTCGCCTTCCACATTCAAACGAAGTAGCGGCTCCGTATTACTCGCACGCACATTGAGCCACCATCCATCCCCATGCACGGTCACACCATCGAGCTCATCCTGCTCAAAATCCTGATACGCATCTTTTACCAAGGCAATTCCTCCTGCCCTATCTTCTATCTGAAAATTAATCTCCCCAGACTGACGATACTTGTAATATCGACCATGAAGACTAGAGAGTTTCACTCCCTCTTCACCAAGCAAAGCCATAACCATCACAGCAGCCATGATCCCACTATCCGCATACCACATATCCGTGAAGTAATAATGAGCACTATGTTCACCTCCAAACACTGCTCCCTCTTTACGCATCCTATCCTTGATATATTTATGCCCTACCTTCTCCCGAATTCCCTTTGCCCCATACTGCTCACAAAGCTCAGGAACAACTCGCCCCATAAGCGCATTGTACACCACGGTGATATGTGGATCCTTTTTTAAAAGTCGCTCAAGTAACATAGCAGTAGTCACTGTACCATCCACCACCTCATACCTATCATCCACAAGCACAACACGATCTGCGTCTCCATCAAAAGCAAGCCCCAAGTCAGCCTCTTCTTGCTCCATACGCCCCTCCAGATCAATCAAGTTCTCTGGCACAAGCGGATTGGCAGGGTGATTCGGAAATCGCCCATCCGGCTCGAAATAGAGA
Organism: bacterium; assembly: GCA_030430105.1. Next base: position 6,236 of record JAUIFW010000002.1, read on the forward strand.
GGAATAAGCTCACACTGAGGAAGCTCCGCAAACAGCGCCTCCACCACGCGTCCCGCCACACCATTACCAGCATCCGCCACCACCTTCATAGCTGGAATCTTCTCCTTCTCCACAAAGGAAAGCAAAAACGCAATCCAATCCTCTAGGATATCTCGCTCCACCACCTCCCCCATTTCTTCGGAAGTCACTTCTCCAAGACCTTGTTCCAGTCGCTCTCGTAGTGGACCAAACTCTATTGGCACTGCATCCCGAAGACATGCCTTGAACCCATTATACTCTCCTGGATTGTGACTTGCAGTCACCATCACACCCAGCTCGTACTGGTACTGCCCCGTAGCGAAGTAGACCATGTCTGAAGCCACCATACCCAGATGTATAGCCTTCGCCCCCTCAGATCGCACCCCCTTAGAAAGCGCAGCAGCCAACTCAGGACTCGTAGCTCTCGCATCATAGCCAATAGCCACCTCCGACACACCAAATTCCTGCACAAGCGCACGCCCAAGCTGCTCAGCAAACTCCTCAGTAATCTGCTCCCCTGCGATACCACGGATATCATAGGCTTTAAAAATTTGGTCGAAGTGATTCATAGATAACAATAGTGCTAGTGCTCATAAGTGTACTAAAGTGAGCGCGAAGGTCACGAAAAAACACCAGGATGTACCCATTATCTGTTGTAATAACGCAACAACACAAAGCACCACCCAAAAGTTTCCCTAGATTTTGAGAAGCACAGGCCGCATACTAAAGCCAACAACAACAAGGAGGACAGCACCATGCCCGCAGAGCCCATTGAGCTCAAAGACCCAAGGATAGCCTCATTCATCAAAGAGGCTACCACCACTAACACCAAGGAATTGGTAAAAATCCCAGACCGACCTGGGAGAATGCAAACCTTGAACAAATTGGAAGGTAATCTCTACAGGTCTCTAAAGAAAGAGTTCCCTGACCTTGCAGATAACCGCTGCAAAGCCATAGCGCTCTATATCACCAATAAGCAAGAGCGTAGCCTACGCGCAGCTGTTGGCAAAGAAGAGCTCTACGGAAGCCCAGATGAGAAGGAAAAATCCAAGCCAAAAGAATCAAGCGAACAAATCAACCTCATCTACGGAGTTGGGATCTTGATTTTCATTGCAGCGATTACAAGCTGGATCTTCTGGGAAGCCTTTGTGCGAGTTTCTTGACTATGAACACAAAAAAATACCCCCGCACCTATATGGGCGGGGGGTATTGCTGTGTTTATTTTGCCATTAAACTTCTATCATAATGCAATGAGTACGTAAGCCATGAAGGTCTCTTCACAGCATGTACGGCATTCACTACGAGCTTTGTGTACTCCTTTGATTTCAATTGCAAAGCTTGTTCTTGCTGAAGCTTTATCTTTGGCATGACCTTTCCTGTTCTATACTCATCTAATGTATAGGAAACAGTAAACTTCTCTTGATCTAGATGCATAGATTGCAAAACGTCATCTGCAAGTTTTTCAAAATCATACTTCTGAATTTGTTTCTGAAATTCAGGAAATCCAACCTGGCTGCTACTGAGCAAATCAAAATCAACTTGGTAGTATATAACAAACCGTTCCTTATGAAGCTTGTTGGATAATACCACTCGGGGCATTTCTACATTGACAACATGCTCATGAAAAATATCAAAGGTTTGCCTTTTACCTGGCTGGATATACTCTCCCGCTCCATCAAAATATCCAACAATCGTCTGTGTTTCATCAAGTACAAACGATTGGTATCCCTGCTTATGCGTAATTGCATACACATAAGAAGGACTAGATTCTACTTGCAGAAATCCATATGCGACAAGTGGCATAGATACGTAGAGCAGACTCAAAAACATCCAGTGCAGCAATGTACCTTTCCCCTTTCTTATTCTAGCAATAGGAAAGAGTATCGCGACAAACGTGAAGAGATAGACAAGCACCGAAGCAATAGTAGAACCATATGGCGAAAAGAAGCGTATGTAAAACCAAGTCAAACAGAGAGGGATAACAGCAGCTAGAACCCCTAAAGTGATACCCATCCCTTCATTGACCTTAGCCCTTTTTTTCATCTCCAGCCTTCTTGCATCTGACAAGAACGTTCTAATTTCCTCAAAAGAGGTCACCACATCTCGGTCATATACAGCCTTAGAGATGACATTGAATACCTTCTTTGTAGATCTATCAGCAGGAAGCAATTTCAAAGCAGTCACAAAACTCTTGAGACTATCCCACTCCTCATAGGTAGCATTGTCCTTTCGTACAATATCTAACCCCTGTACTTCAAAGAGAGGAAACGTTTCCTTTGAAACTGAAAAGTCCAGCAGCCTTTCTATAGAAAGAACTTGGGCCTCTAAAGAAGGGGGTCGTTCCTGCAAAGTATCTTGCTTCTTATTCTTCCTTTTCGAATCGCGCAGTAATTTTTTCAACGTGCCATCCATGGGCACCTCCTTTATGTGTTATTTTTATAAAAATATACAACACGAAACTAAATAGTCAAGAACCTTAGATTCGATCCAACAGTGCCCTTTATGCATCCCCCACCCAAACCTTCTTCACATCCATCTCCATCCGCTGCTTCTCAAAAATATCAGCAATATGCCGAAATGGCGTCTCGAAAGTATAGGTTCTTGTAGTGTTTCGCAGCTTCTCACCTGGCTGTAGATTAAAAGTAATCTCATCCATAGGAGCTCCAGCTCCAAGCACATGCGCCGCACGAAGGTTCATCGTCCCACTAATCGGCATATCACCACCCCAAGCATTGTGTGATGCAATATCATAGGTCACCTCGATTCGATAATGATCAGGACCACCCGCAAACTTCTTGAAAGGCGTCACCTTGGTAGAAGAAGCATTGGCAGAAATCCCAAGCATATCCTCCACGGGCTCCGCAAGCTTCTTCTGCACATACTCCTGCACCCCCGGCGTACTCCCCTGCGCAAACACAAGCGCCGCCTCCACCGCCACCCAGTCCTTACGCTTGGCCCCGAAAATAGCCTTTTCCGTGAGAGAGGTGGATTGGATGAGGTCTTGGGCTTTTGTTTCGAAGTACGAAACGCGACTCAGAGACTTAGGTAAATACTTTTCATACAAGTCATCCGTAGCAATAGGGATAAGTGGCAAATCACCCTTGTAGTCCTTATCATTGAGATGCTGCCGCACATAAGAAACGTATGCATTCTTATGCTCAATATACTTACCTGCAGCCTCCCGAGCTCCACCCGTAGCTTGCTCCATAAGGAATGCATGTGACGCAATATTGATATAATCTCCCTTGAGCATGAGATTATTTCGTCGATCATTGTCCGTTTTCATATACTGCTCCTGCAGCTCAATCATACCGTCCATATAATCAAGAAGAGGATGAACAACATTAACCCACTGTTGATAGTACTCAATATACGCATCCTCAGTCACATGAAAGAGCCCATACCCTACGTTACTAATGAAGCGAGAGGACTGCGTCAAATAATAGGTAAGTCGCTCCTGCGTCTTTGGATCCCCAGCCGCATGCATCTCCTGCACTTCAGCCAAACGCTGCTCTAAAACTGGCAATGCATCCCGTACAAGAGAAAGAGCATGAGAAATCTGCGGCTTCACAAACTCCCTCTTATCAGCGAGATCAGGATACGTCTGCGCCTGCGATCCCATATGGGTGAGTTGGATTTTTGCGTATTGGATTTTTGCGTTGTCGATGAGTAATTGTGCTTCAGGATGTATTTTACGGTAAGATTTTGCAAATTCAAAAAAATCATTGGCAGCTATATTTCTTGATGAAATATCTTTAGAAGTAGTAGGAGACAAATAAACCAACTTCTCACCACCAACCTTTTTGACCTCAGACTGCACAACCAGCATTAATAGAAGTCTTGTATACATAACTTCAAAGAGAGCTACCTCATCTTCTCTCAGGCCCTCGTCATTTAAGATCTTATTATACATATCCCCACCTCTTCTAGAAGTAATGTATGCAGGCTTCAGACACCCGGAAGCACTTACAAAACGACTGTCAAAATGCCTAGTTAAATAAAGTTCATACCATTCATCAGACATCTCTCCTAAAGCCGCAATATACTTTGAATCAGAGGCAATCATACCAATTTGCCCCCTATAAAATAAAACCATACCTTGTGAAAATTCACTGCGATCTAAAACAAAGTCGTTAGGATACGCTTTAACAACATTTGCAATTGATTCCACAAAGGAAGACTTTGTTTTATCACAGTAATCATTTCCAGCAGCAAGTACTTCACCTGGATTTACAAGATAGGCAGTCAAAGCAGATGATGCAAACACACTAGCTATTTTTCTCATAGCATGGTATTATGGTTAGACAATATTAATCTAACATAGTGAAGCAAATTTTCAAGGGCATAATTGTTGGACTTCTAATAACCAGCTTTAGCTGGATATTCATGCAAAGCACTATTGCTAGTAACCATGTCGGAAGTAGCAATCAAGGATCATCAGGCACTGCAAATTCATCAATCCTAAATGACTGCGAAACCCTCGACAAAACCAAGCCCGAATACAACGAATGTATCATCAAACAAACAAACCTCTCCCGCTTCCTACAATACGGAGATATTTTTGGATCAGGGCGTCTAGAGGGCTTAGACAGCCTTCCTGGAATACAAGTAACGACAACAAATCCCGTCGGTGCAATTTTGGACTTTCTCGTGCGACTCCTCTCTGGAATCGTCGGGGCTGTAGTACTCTTTCGCCTTGTTCAGGCCGGATTACTATCCCTTAGCGGAACAGAAGAAAGTGTTTCTAGTCGAAACGCCATCATAGGAAATAGCATCATTGGACTCGTTCTCGTGTTACTTTCTGGGCTGATTGCATCGGGGGTTCTCTCCTTTTTCTGGAGCGGAGGGTCAAGCGTGGAAGACGCTACCCCAGGCATTACCCTGATCCCAGGAAACTCCATTCCATCCGACGCAGAAGATAAATTCCTATACACCACAGCATCCATTTGCCCAGGAGACAACGGAACACCATCATGTAACGAAAGTTCACTGCTCTACAGCCAGGATCAAATTGCAGACCCCACCACAGGTAAGAAAGAAACATACCTTGGAAAAGCATACATATCCTGCGGTCAACTCAGAGAACTCAAGGAAAAAAACCCAAACCTTTACTACGATAAAGACTTCCGTCAATACTACCTAGGCCTCATCAACCAGTGCGGACAACAAACCTTCTCAGACATCACCTTCTACATCCGAAACATAATTGCCTTCCTCTACAACATCCTAGGAAGCCTCATGATCATCGCCTTCATGATCGCTGGATACAGCTTCATCATGAGTGATGACAAGAAGTCAGAAGGAGGAATCAAATCCATCAAGCGGGTCTTTGTAGGTGCGCTCGTGGCCCTAGCTGCCCTCCCCACTATGCAGTTTGCACTGCGCATCATCGACAGTTTCATTCAAAACTAAGCTCACAAGAAAATGGTCCGCCAAGTTGGACCAGATTTAGAATTTAGTCTTTAATCTTTAAAAATTTAATCTTTCACCCGCCATCGGCGGGTGCCCCAGGGTATTCACACACCCGCATCTCCCGCAAGAAATCCTCCACGGTCTCAAACCTCTTATATACACTAGCGAAACGAATATACGCCACTGAATCCAAATCCTGTAGCGCTGTCATCACATCCTCCCCAATCTTGGTACTCAGCACCTCACTTTCTCGAGACCATCCTTCCTCCAAGTCAAAAAGCATGGACCGCACCTGCTCCAGTGTCACAGGCCTCTTCGTACACGCCCTCCAGATTCCCTCCTCAAGCTTTTGCCTTGTGTATGGTTCTATCGTTCCATCGCGCTTCTTTACCACGAATATACCACTCTCCATACGTTCAAAGGTGGTATACCTGTAGCCGCAAGATTCACAGTTGCGCCTTCGCCGAATCACACGATCATCATTGATCACCCGTGAATCCACCACCTTGGTATCCTTGTCATGACATTTTGGACATTTCATTATGCGTCTTCTTCAATACGAGTAATAGTCCCACCTAGGGCAGTCAGCTTATCCTCAAACCGCTCATAGCCACGATCAATCCAGTAGATATTGGAAACCTCGGTCTTCCCCTCCGCAGCCAATCCAGCGAGCACCATAGCCGTCCCCGCACGCAGATCCCAGCTCGCCACAGGATTACCCTGCAACTTCGCAGGCCCTACAATAATCGCTTCGTGAGAATTCAAAATCTCCGTCTTTACCCCCATCTTCTCTAGCTCAATCGTGTAATTGAGCCGACTTTCATAGACCGTCTCAAACACTCGACTAATCCCATCACACTGCGTAAGTAGTACAGCCATAGGAGCCAAAAGATCCGTTGGGAAATCTGGATACACACCACTGCGCACACGATCTACGTGAGACAAGTAATCCGTAGGAAACACTTCCACTTCCATTGCATCCCTACGAAGCTCATACTTCGCCCCCATCTGATCCAAGTACTCCCAAAGTACATCCAAGTGATCTACATCAATATTCTCGATCACCACATTCCCCTTGGTCACTAGCCCAGCAATCACAAAAGTTCCTGCCTCGATATAATCTGGAGTGACGCGATGTTCGAATCCAGTTAATTTCTTCGCTCCCTGGATCGTCACCACATTGGTACCAATACCCTCTACCTGAGCACCCATCTTCTGCACCACCTTGGCAACATCCTGCACGTGAGGCTCCGCAGCTGCCAAGCGAAGCTGCGTCTCACCCTCCGCCGCCGCAGCAGCAAGTAGCGCTGTTTCCGTACCTGTCACAGAGAGCTTTACGATACGAATCAAGTTTCCGATAAACCCATCCGCAGTGAGATGAATCAAATCATCCGCACGATGAACCACCGCCCCAAGCCCCTCTAGGGCATTGAGATGTGAGTCAATCGGACGCTTCCCGATATTACACCCTCCCGGGAACGGTATCTTCGTCTCCCCGGTACGATGAAGGAGCGGAGCCAAAAACATCAAGCTCGTTCGAAGTTTTCTCGCCTTCTCCAAAGCTATCTCAGAGGATTTTACCTCAGGAGTACGAATACGAAGCGTGTTATTCTCAAAGGTATAGGTACTACCCAAATCCTCAGCGATAGAAAGCATCACACGCACATCAGAAATATCTGGCACGTCATGAAGCACACATTCCTCATCTGTCAGAAAGGTAGCGGCAATAAGGGGGAGGGCTGCGTTCTTGGATCCACTAACGCGCACGCGTCCTTTGAGTGGAGCACCTCCTTCAATCAAATATCGAGTCATACGGTCGGTTGCAAATACGCACCCAGAGTACCTGCTAGAACCCAGAAACTCAAGACAGGCACACAAAAAAAACCCAGGACATATGTCCTGGGCAAAGGTGATTTTATTTTAAAGAACCTTGTGAAGGGAGGCAAACACGGCTTCAAACGCCTTGAGTGCCGCCTCCTCATTGGTCTTTCCCCGCTTGGTTATCATACGAGGAAGGATTCTAGAGTAGATGCTGCACGTGATATCCCCAGACATACCCGAGAACACAGTTCTCATATCCGGATCCATCTTCTTCAGAAGGTCACCCATCAGAAGGCCTTCGTTGAGACCATAGGTATCCTGCTGCTCCGGGCCTCTGTCTTTTCCAAAGGGCTTTGCCCGATGGACAAGCTGTTTATGGTACAACTTGTACAGGGTCCAAACCCTCGCATAGAGAAGCGCATGCTTTTTACGGACTGCAGCCTGCTGCCCCGTAGCCTCACGCTTTCCAACTTTGAGACTCACATGAGCTCTCCAGACAGGTGGAGACACCGTCTCATCTCTTGAAACCATCTCCTGAAGCGCAACATGCTCGAGCTCATCAATAGTGGCAAAGAGGGAACCAATATCTCCCTTTCCACGGAGCAAGTATCCCAGAAGCTTTGTAAACAGTTCCACAGGAACCTTTTTGATAAAAGGCTCTGAAAGAAGAAGTCTACCCACCTCAGAGATTTTGACCTGGCGCTTTTCAATAGCACCTGCCAAGCAGCGCAATGCCTTCTTATTCGTCATGAATGCACCACGGGCGAAAAGATCAACAAGGACAGAGACATCTTCATCTCGCATATCCTTATCCTGTGCAGAAAAGTATCGCTGCGCAATTACCTGCGCATCAACACGACGCACACGACCAGCATTCGCCAGATACTCAATATCCTGTATATGCATATGAGGAGTAAAGTCCTCGCCTCCAACAAAGGAGGAAACCACATACAGGTTATACAAGTCGGCTAAGCGGTAGAAAGGTTGCTGACAAGCAACATGTGCCAGCGACATGGTAATCGCTGCTCCTTCTGGCTTCGTGGAGTAATAGAGTGGTTGTGGAGTAAATTTCTTGTAATACGAGTTTTCTACGACTTGTTCCACAGAAAACTCCTGATACCGCCGGTTATAGGGAGTGAGCTTCTGATTGCTGTAGAGCACGGGAAGTCCGTGTTCCATAGCAATATCACCCAATGCCACAGAGGCTTCAAACGCAAAATGTTTAAACAGTCTTCTTGCCAAAGCACCTCTTTGGTTCCCTGTAAGTCCAGTCATCTTATAACTGAAAAATCGACGATCCCTTCTTGCAGAAGAATCAGGCGAACCCTTGAGCTTATTCTGCTTCCAAGACAGTTCTCGGTCTCGAAATACTTCCTTGGCAAGGGTGTACAACGCATACAAGTCTCCTTCTTCCTTGCGGACGGCGACCTGTAGGTCATATCCCTTTACATGCTTACCCGTGAAGATAGCAAAATAGAGTTCTACACCCAGTGGCTTCATAGCCTTACTGTAGGTGAGCTCTACCACCAAAGCGACTTCATGGTGCCCAGACTTAAAACTGAGCGCAGTGAGATCATCTTTAGGAAAGAAATGAAGTTCCTCATCAAGATAAATCCCCTCACCTACCGAAAAGTCAGCAATTTGAGCAACTTCCTCAAAACTAAGGGTGCTCGGAATATCAGGGAAGGCTACAAGAGCCTTTACACAATCATCTTCCTTCTTGAAAGCGAGTCCCATTCCTGGGAATACGGAAGCGGGCAAAAAATACCCATGAATAACAGGCAATTTTCCTTTAACATACATACAATTTCTCCTTCGTTTTTCTTAGTTTGCATCAATATACAGCATACTTGACACATATGTCAATATTTGCTTCGTATATAAATAAAGAGGCAACTCAGGTGAGAAGCCTCTTATAGGTTCTTTTATATTATATTGCGTAAATCACTGCCTGCATACGCTTGTAATCAGGGTCCTTACGCGTGATAAGGCGAGATCTCACCCCATCCTTCTCTATGAAGACATAGAGATTTTCTCCTCGTAAACTCAGTAAGAGATACGAGGGTTTTGATACCTTCTTATCAAGCCGTTTTATGGGCAAAGAATAGACATCGTATTTAATGGGTATCCAGAGATACACCATAAAGGATCGACGCTTTAAGCCTCCCTTCGGAACTCTCTTGATAACGAGCTCTGATCCGATACGACCAAATTTCTTTTCAAGAGAAGTTCTCTGCCGCTCGGACAGCTCAGACTCCAAATCCATGAGCAAGACCTTAGTCCAGTCAGGATCTGACGTGGATGGCCGCATATACGTGAATTCTCCTCGAAAAGGTCCAACTTCCGTACAGTGCAGCTTCCTTGCTTGTTGCATACGCCTTACTCCTTTTTTTATTTTATTTGTACACAAACATATTGTGGAGAAAGTTTATAAGAACACAAGAAAATTATTGAAAAAGTAAGGGTTTTATGGTAATATATATAGAAGGGTCGAGTTCGTTGTGCATCTTGCGAGCACCGAGCTAAAAGTATTGTTACGCCGGTCGGTGAGATGTTTTCCCGGCCCTTCAATAAAAAATACAAGCATAGAGCTTGTATTTTTTTTTGATTCCAGGTCACTAAAACTCCTACGTGAAGTTGAGATAGCTCTTTACCTCCTTCCTCCTAGAAAGCCTGTCAGCTTCGCAAAGAACTCATTGTGCTTTCTCTGTACACCACGAAGCATAGGCTCTGCTGCCATAAACATAAGAGGTATGAGTATAAGCACCACAGATCCAACAAGAATAAAAATCAAGTCCCTCGTACTCACAGAGAAATTCACATACTGCAGCACAAGAGCAATAATAACTGTAAGGATAAGGCCTGAAAGCATACCAAACACATAGATTCCAGAAAGCACATTCATGGAGTCCAGTGGATCCTCTTCTAGCTTTTCACAGTTGGAAATATCCGTAAGAAGGTCTGAAGACACCACCACTAAACTCGGACCATCCCCCGCCCCCTGCATACGACCCCCAGTCTCCTCCATGGCAGCCTCATCTCCCTTCTTCTGCATCTCTACCTTCAAAAGCGGCTCTAAATCATGTGTAAGAACCATCTTCACAAACTTGGAAAACTCCACCGTCACCTTGCTTGCCACAGAAGAAAACTGCACACCACCTTGCTGCATGATACTCTCCAAAAGCTCCATACGCTCCTTCTCGATAGGACCCTCACCAAAAAGTGTCTGAACAGCCTCCTGGACTTGTTTTTCACGTCGCGTAGGCTTCCTTCCATCCTCACTGAGATTGATATTTTTTGGCATAGAACTCCTGATAATTGTCCCCTTCAGTATACCCACATATGCCCCACCCACCACGGCAAGGGCAAAACTCACATTGACACAAAGCACACTTACCAGATTTTTCCCTTTACAGAGCTTCTGCTCCCCCTATACTAGCAACGTTATACATATTTTGAGTCCCTATGCCTGTAACGAAGACAGCAATCAAGAACCTTCGAAAGACAAAGCGCAACACTGCGCGTAATGCACGTTTCATGACCCGAGTGAAAGGGTTTGTAAAAGAAGTTATGGATTCACTCAAGGCAGGAGATAAGAAGAAGGCAAAGGAACTTCAAAATAAGACAGTCTCGTATCTAGATCGAGCTGCAAAGAAGAATTTGATTCATCCGAACAAGGCGGCTCGAATCAAGTCGAAACTAGCAAAACAGCTATAAAAAGGAGCTCCTCCGGGAGCTCTTTTTTAATTAATAATTAGTAATTACTAATTTAGAAATTAATAATTCAAAGCGCCCGAAGGCGCTTTGTCTTTATTCTTGTATAAACACATCCTTGAGCGCCCGCTGCTGGAACCCACGCTCATCTTGGACAATAAGTTCCACCGAATAGCGGCCTGGCGTCGTAAACGTATGTGACACCTGGGATCCCGTAGCCGTATTTCCATCTCCGAAATTCCATCGATAACTCACCACGGCACCTACAGACTCCGTCGCGTCAAAGCTAATAGTTGCAGGAGCCTTTGCTTCCTCGAGTGAAGAAGTAATCACAGGCACAAGTGGCTGATCGAGCATCGTGATCAACACCTCGGCAGTCTTTTCCTTACCATCCGTGGTCGTAGCCGTCACCTTAGCTCTATACTCTCCAGGAGCAGCGTACTGATGAGAAACCACCGCACTCGTTAAGCGCTTTGGACTTCCATCACCAAAGTCCCATTCAAAGGAGGCAATAGTACCACTCGCATAAGAAGATGACGATGCGTCAAAGGCTACAAACGCTGGCGCAACTGCAGATACGGGATCAGCAAGCACACTCACAGCAAACTCTTCTGACTCAGCTACAACCGTAAGCGTCGCCTGCGAAACGTTCCCTGCACTATCTTCAACCGTAAGGGTCACAAGATAGGTTCCAGGCAGCGTATACTCATGGGTATATCGCCCTCCAGAAGCATCCCTTGTCCCGTCTCCATCAAGATCCCAGTACCAATTCACAATATCGTTCTCTGGATCCGTAGAAACGGTTCCATTGAGCTCAAGAGAAAGCGGAACCTTCCCGCGAATCGTCCCTCCTTGCCGGGCAGAACTTGTACGAAAATCACTTCCCTCCGCTTCCGCCTGAAGTCTAGCCGTAGGTGCAGCCACAGAAGTAGATACTTCGATCACCTCTTGTGCCGTATTCTCAGTACCCAAATCTGTAGTGGTCGTAAGCGTCACGATGAAGCGCCCAGCACGTGTATAGGTATGGTTCACCTCTTCACCGGAAACTTCACCCGAATCATCACCAAAGTCCCAAGTATATGCCGTAATACGCCCATCAGCCACAGAGGATTCAGACGCATCAAAGGTAACCTCAAGAGGAGCATCACCAGCCTTTGGAGCGGCATTAATCACGGGGTCTGGAAGCAATACATCATCCACAAAGACTTCCAGAATTTCCTCAGAAGTATTTCCTTCTAGGTCCGTAATAAAGATCGTCACGTCTTGGCGGCCTGGATTCACAAAGGTAAAGGTCACCTTGTCTCCCACTTCATCCACCACCTTATCTCCATCAAAATCCCAGCTAATCTCATCAATACCCTTTGGTGCAAAGGACCTTGAAGCATCAAATTCTACTTCAAATGGCGCTACACCATCGAGTTCCTGCGGTGTTGTCCGCACGTCGATTTGAGGCCGCTCTCTGGTAATCTTGAAGGTAAATCCACCTCGCGCACTACCTGGACCATAGGTTTCCTCAACCACAGCTCCCACCTCCGAATATGCTCCATGGGGCTGTAAAATTTCCTTATACACCTTCACACCAACCTCATAGAGACCATCATTTGCTCCCTTATCACGGTATTCACGTGTAACGAGAGCACTATCTCCCTCTGCCTCAGAAAAGGTTCCGTCACCATTGAGATCCCACTCATAACGAGAGACACGATAGTCAGGTGTGGCTCTTGGGAGCAACAGACGCGTATCAAACTGAAGCTCCAAAGGAGACGCCAAATCTAGTGGATCAATGATGGCAGAATACGATCCCGTTCGAGGGTTGAGCTGTCGCACCGTCATGATCGCAGCATTTTCCTGACCTGCCTCACCTGTAGCCCCTTCTGGAGAGGATGGTCCACCCTGCGGCATAAATGCCATGACAGTAGCAACCACGAGTACAAGGATCGCAGCAAGTCCTAGATACATCATCCGAGAAAGCTTGAGACTTCCAAGCACAATCTCCATTGGCAAAAACGCAAACATCTCAGTAGATCCAGCAGCAGAAGGCTGCTTTGGCACTTGCTCTGCCTCTAGTGTAGTTGGCGCAGGCGATACCGGCGTAGAACTTGCAGGTGCTGGAGAAGTAGGTGTTGGTACTTGTCCTTGTGGTGGCGTAGTGGCAGGGGCAGTGTCCAAACTTGGAGTTGATGACTGAGAAGAAAGCTCAGGTTCAGGCTTGGCCTCAAGATCAGAACTTGTAGAAGAAGCTTCTGGCACATCAGTACTTGATACAGCAGGCTGAGAAACTGGCGTAGAATCAGCTGGCGTAGAAACAGCATCTGCTTCTGGTTGTATCGCTTGCGGAACTGACGAGCTAGCAGGTTCTACCGAAGGCTCTGCAGTTTGCTCTCCATGAGTATCTGACGGCTCTCCCGAAGTCGCAGGCGCAGGTGAGCTAGGCAACATCTCTGAAGCCTGCTCTTGCCCTGGATTGGTAGCTCCTGCCTGATTCTGATCTGGGGTAGCTCCATCCATAGACTGCTGTTGTTTGTTTGTATCCTCTGCCACGGTATGCGATTAGCGTATAAACGTATGAAAAGTATATCCTCCCAGCACTAGGTCTGTGAAGATGACTGGTTATCACTTTGTTGAGTTGTATCATCATCCATCTTTAACCAACTTGGTGCAGGGCCCTGCTCTGCAGGCTTTGGCTGTTCAAAGGCTGGCTCTGAAGCCGCTGGAGTTTGTGTAGTTGGCTGCGTCGATGCACTTGATGGAGTTGGTGCAGCACTAGGCACTGGTGCACCTGGAACTGGCATCTCCTCGTAGTTCTCTACATCCATCCATTCCTCCCCAGGTACCTGTCCAGATAGAGTATCTTGCTGTGCAGGCTGCACTGGCTCTGAAGCTACAGATTCTGAGTGTTCAGATGCAGGAACTTCCAATGAAGATACTGGAGCTGATGGCGTCGTTGTTGGAGTTGAAGCTGGTGACACAGGCGATGTTGGCTCCTGCGTTAACGAAGCCGACCCAACGTTCTCTGTCACGCCCCCCAAATCAGTATCAAGAGAAGTATCTGATACAGACTGCTCCATGGAGTCAGTCGGAATATGCTCTGAATTTGCACGCTCCTCATCCATCGATTCGTGCATTGATCCATCTGCCACATCCGAAACAGCAGTACTCTCAGCCTCAACCACCTCAGAAGTAGAAGAAGCGTCTGCTTCACGACCATGATCCTCCTCATCCGTAGGCACATTTCCAGTTGGTTTCGTCGGAAGAGCAATATGCTCAGACTCACCCAAGTAGGTCTCTGATTTAGCACCAAAGCGGCTTAGGAGCTTGGTTCTGATATTGAGTACATATTCCTCAAAATCCACAGGACTCTCAGGGTGCGCCCGCTTAAAGAGCTGGAAGCGCACAAAGAGTGTAGCAACTCCCACCACAATAGCGCCAATAACAAGACCAAAGAGCCACAGGAAGAACCAAAGGACAGACACCCAAAGTGGCGTACCACCAGGCTGCTCTGTAGGCTGCTGCGTAGGCTGTTCTACTGGAGTGACATCTACAGGAGACACATCTCCTGGAACCACCTCAGAACTGTATCCCAAGATATACGCTGCCACACTTCGAATCGTCACGTAGTAGAAGGCAAGCTCTGCTCGATCCTCCTCAGAAACCACGTCCGAGAGCTGATCAAGCGCAGATGTAGCGCGACCATCCACCTGAGCATATTCTCTCGCCTCAAAGCGAGCGAGAATATCCTGAAGAGATGTATCCACAATCTCTCGAGCTTCTGGTGCTAGTGAGAGTGCCTTTCCTTGCAAAGATCGCACTGCGATAATTGGGAGTACAGTATGCGGATCAGTCACCACACCGGTTGCCCCAATTTTCTTTAGAAGCGTCAATGCTTGTGTCTGCGTATCAAGTGACAGATCACTTCCATCAATAATCTCCATAGCAAGCGACATGAGTCCAAGCGCTCGCTCAAACCTCGATGCATACTCCTGCTGAGCCTGCAAAAGCAGTTCCCGAAGCACAAGTTTCTGCTCATCAGGAAGCTCCTGCACTAAGGTAAGTACTGCATACAACACACTTTCCACCTCACTTGGAGAATAGGTAATATCCTGCTCCGTCACAGACACCTCCTGCAACGCAAGAAGCTCATCGGAAAGCACAGGGATCTGGTAAAGCTCAGAAAGTGTCTCCTCTCGTTCTACCTGAGAAACCGCTGGATCCTCTAGAATGTGCAGTACCTCCACAAGCGCCTGCTTTCTCGCAGCAACACTCAGGCTCGTATTCGTAGTCAACATATCGAGTCTACTCTGAAACTGTGTATTGAGCGCCGCATCACCGAGGCGAAGCACAAGTTCAGCTCGCTTCGTTCGCATAAGTGCAAAAAGCTGCGTCTTTGGAATTGGATCAAGGGCTGTTCCCTCCTCCACACAAACACGTTTTGCAAGAAGCTCCGGATCCTTATTCCACACAGCAGTACAATGTCTATATGCAGCATCGATATCCGAGACAGGGAAGTACTCCGACAACACATAGAGCACATGCAGTTTCGCTGGAAGTGGTAGGGAAGGATGCACCATCACTTGTTTCTTTACACGAGAAAGGCGATCATACACTTCTCCAAAGCTAGGAGCACGTCCCTCAGGCAGCTGGAAGCTAGCTCGGACATCAGCCTTGAGCGTAGCATATGAGAAGTAAGAAGCCTGGCTTCCAAGCCCCTCAAGCGCATACAAATATGGGTAGAGCGTCTCCTCTAGCGCTACTGCAGCAAGAGCACGGAGTTCAAGAGAACTCGCACCTGACGTAAACGTAGCATACCACTCAAGTAGGAGCTCTATATCCGAGAACTGCTCAGAGGCCAAGCTCTCTCCAGTTTGAAGTCTACCATCTAGATCCAATAATCCAGGAAGGAATACTCTCGTTGCCTCGGTATCAAGAAGCTCCCGAAGAGCACGATATGCATTTTGACTTACACCCTGCACAGAATCGTTACCCACAGCCTCAATATGCCGAGCAAAGGCATCCATAACATCCGTGTATGCCTCCACCTCTGGATAGACAGACCCCACAGCACCAAAGGTCTCTGATGCCACATCAGATGGAAGGGTAGTCAGTACCTCCTGGACACTAGCAAACAGGCGAGAAATCAACGCAGAAGATACGTCCGCAGCAACTCTCGTACCAGCTAATGAAGAGCGCTCCCTCAAATCTAGAACCAAAGTAAACATCGCCTCCATTTGACTTCGAAGTCCATCCTCAAAATCAAATCCATCAAGCTCAGAAGCATACGCTTCTCGCTCAGAGGAATCAATAAAGGATGTCGTTGTAAGTATCGTTCGTATACTATCCCTTGCCTCTCGCATGGCGGTCGCCATCAAGTTTTGAACATATCGCTTTTCATCAAGAGCAAGCGCTTCTGTGGAAGAAATCGCGTCAAAGGCACCAAGATATGCAGCACCAAAGGTCTGCACCGCACCTCCCCGCCTGAGAAGCTCCTTCGCATCAGCAATGGCTAGGTCCGAAGAAGTTGAGCCAAGTGGTGCCTGCAGGGTTCCCTGCATGATATCTAAGGCTTCCTCAGTAAACACTTGCACAGCATCGTATGCTGCAAGTCGCTCCGCACTGCCAAGTGCCTGACTACTCAAGAAGGTTCGCACCAAGGTAACAGCTCCGTTGAACGTCGACATATCCGTTGCAACCTGGATACGCGTACTCATACTGTCTAACTCCCTAGTGTATGATTCCGCTCCTTCGGAAGCAGTAGAAAGCGCAGATTTCAACTCAGTAAAGAGTTCTCCATACCGGGACTTATACTGCACAAAGAAACTCTGCACCTCCTGCTCAGGGAGTATCTTCTGATCGAGCACTTCTTGCATACGATCATGCGCTTCTCTAAGTCTAAGGGCATAATTTGCATTGCTTTCAAGCAGCCCATCCAAAGCAGTAATATGCCCCTGGAGCAAGTTTGCGCGTTGTTGCTCTGTTTGAGAAAGGACACCATCCACACGGTTTGCGAGACCTCGCATGTTATCCGTAAGAAGTGAAAGCACTTCCTCACGAGTGAGTTCCTGGAGGCTAAAGTAGGTCAGGTATCGCTCCAAGGTATCAAGTCGAGAAGGTAGTGAAAGCGCCTCCCTTGCCTTTTCCCGAAGGTCCTCCACTCGATCAGCTCGCTCCTCCAAAGTTCCCTCTAACTGAAGAGCATCCACGGCACTAGCCAGTTGCGCGGTATATTCCGTACTACCAAGTGTATCCTCCAGGAGCAGACGGATACGAGAAACATCTGCGCTATACACACCAAAATCATTACACACAAGATGTGGGCGACTCTCACGCATCACCACCGCATACTGCGAACAATCAAGTAACGCAGCATTATCCAAAATACCATACACATTATAGAGTCCCTCCCCTGCACTCGAACGTAGAACCTCATCACCACTCAAGAGTTTCAAAAGACTCTCAGAAGGTTCTGGCGCCCTACTTGGACTACGTTCTTGCAATGCATACGCATCCTCTGCAGCAAGATATGGATTGGTAGCAAGAAGCACCTGCCCTGTTGGGAGGACATATCTTGTAGAAGCCAACGTTGCCAGCTCGTCGGGAGTAGACTCACCTGAAATAAATGCTGCACGCGTGGAGAGTCCTGGGACAATACCTCGCAGCACCTTCCGTACACCATTAATCGTAACTTCAAAACGAACCACCGTCTCATTCATACGAGTATCCTTTGCTCGAAGCAGCTCCTGATGCCAGATACGTCCAGTCATAGGAAGCAACGCAGCATCTACCGTAGAAAGTGGGTTTGCTAAGAACACTGCAGCATGAAGATTCGTCTGCTCCATAGCCCGAAGTATTTCCTCATAGGCCGGATCATCCTGTTCTTGCTCCATGTAGGTACGCACATCCACGTATACTCGAGGTGGAAGTGATGGGAGAACATGGTGTACCGTATATGCTGCCTCAAGCTGCAATGGAGCTATATCAAAGACCGAAGCAAGTTCGGTAGCACTCGATGCATCGAGCACCGTTGGAGCAACGTAAACTCGGTCAAATCCTTGCAAACTTTCTAAACCACCAGCCGCAACTGAACTCGCTCGAGCAAAAATAGGATTATCCAAGAGCAGCTTTTGCTGAGCCAACTCAGAGGAAACAGTAAATCCATCAGTGAACTCTGTATAGGTGGCTTCTGAAAAACGAGCCCCAAGAATCACGGGGACCTGAACGTCTGTTCCAAGCAATGACTCCTGATCCGCATTCTTTTCATAAGCGCCACCGTCAACCTGAGCAAGGAAGGTGAGAATTTGCGACCTCGTAAAGCCAATATTTTCCATACTATCCACGAGCTCTTCAAAGGGTAGAGAAAAGAAGCCAAGTAAAGAAAGCCTAGGACTAGCTCCAAGTGATGCTGCAAGGTCCGTAGCATTCGAAGCATCACTTCCAGAGATAGCAGCCTGCATGCTGAATGTAATCCCTAGATGTCCAAGAAGCCTTGCGTAGGTCTCAGCATCCACAGTCACCGGAGCGAATGGCTGGAACACTATTCGCGCGCCCGTTTCCTGCACTGGCAAGATTTCGCCTCCTATAATATCTGAGGAAAGCGCGCTAGAGGAGGCTTGCAACCTACGCACCACATCCTCGAAAGACACAGCACCCAAGTCTTCCCCACGGAGATAGTCCTCAAGAGTAGAACTATATGTAGATAGAAGTCTAAGTCTCAAGTCCTCAGGAATACCGAGTCCAGCAAACCAACTCCAAAGCCCTGTAAGCTCTGCCTCCGTGGAAAGCTGACGTGGGAACACCACGCGCCGTAGCACAGGATCCTGTGCCAGGAAGGTATACGTAGAGAGTGTATCTACAGTATCCACACCCACGTTTCCGATCACAGTCGCATACTGTTCATCGGCAGAACCCATAATGTCATAAATAAGGCGAGGTGGCATCCCTACGCGAGCAAGACGCATATATGCGCTAGCAAAGGTATGTACTTCCGCATGAAACGGAGCAAATCGTAGCTCCGTATATCTACGCAGTACCTCGTTGACCAAAGAACGCCCAGCAAATCCTCGAGCAGCGAGGGCACCAGCAGTTTGAGAAACTCGCGTATCATGAGCACCCATCGCACGAAGCGTATCTTCACCTTGTTGATACAGTGGGTAGAGGGTTCTAAAAAGGTTTGCACTCGATACAGCAACCGTAGCCATTGGCGCTACTGCGACTACCTCCCCAGCAGGAGAAACAAGTGGGTTCGCATACATTGCTTCTAGACGGGTGCGTACCTCATCACCAGGATGCTGCACCGCATGAAACGGCGCGACCGACACACGCTTCCCCTGGAAGCTCGTTCGGAGCGAGCCAAGAGCATCTGCTCCCTCTGGTACTCCAGCAAGTACTTCTCGTACCTCCTCTGAGAAGGCCGCAAGATGCTGAACAATCATAGTATCACTATATCCAATTCCTCGAAGATATGCTTCCGCCTGATTAAAGAGAAGTGGAGCAGCCTGCATTAAGGAAATCTGTACCTTTCTAGAGCTACCTCGCTCAAGAAGAAGCTTTTCTATTTCTGCAAAACTACGTCCATCCTGCCGAAGCTTAGCAACATCCGTTGCAAAGTTTTGATTGAAGGCAGCAAGAAATCCATACCTCGCTCTCGTCCCCATACCTCGCTCCTTGAGATATGAATTCGCATGCGCAAAATCCGTCACCACAGGACTCGCTGGAAGTAACGCAATATTCTGTAGCTGCTTGCTAGATGCCACAGCATCTAGCATCTCCTCATCCTTCACACCTCTACGTCTCAGTACATCAATCTCACGAGCCACATCTTCATCATCTTGCAAAAGCTTGCTCAGTATCATCTGCGCTGAAAGACCACGAGCAAACAAGTACTCAATGGCATCCTTGCTAGAGAGTCGCACTGGTGCATATGGCGCATATTGAACTTTCTCCTGTCCAGCTAGTGCAGCATTCACCGTTGATTGAGACGCAAGTCCAGGATTGTCTCTCTTCAAAATAGAGAGGGCCAAACTATCTGGATACTGAAGCCGTGACATCACGAGTCTCCATTCCTCGGGAGTTAATCCCACCGTAGAGTCCTGACCAAGCTCAATATCTCGCTGCAAATCATCATCTAATAGAACCGGCGTTGCACCAGAAGTTCCTGAATTCCCTCCTGATGAACCACTTGATGAACCACCTAAAGGATTACCCCACCCTAAACGAAGCGCTGCAGCTCCTTGCTGAATACTTCCAGAAACCGTAGAACGTGGGATACCCTGCGTCTGCAAGCTTTGCACTGCAGAAGAAACCTTCACCGTAGTCTTTGGTGTACTAGAAGCTTCCACCGTCTGTTCCTCCGCATCCAGCGTCTCAATGACCTCCTCGGAACTCTTCCCTTCTTGTTGCAGCGCTTCTATACGCTGAGCCAATTGGGCATTTTCCTTCTTAAGCGCCTCAAGTGCCTCCTCCTGAGAAGCTCCAAGTGACTGCTTTCTTGCGACCTCCCTCGATACACTCAGGTTCACAGACTCACGTAGATCCAAGACCACAGTAGGGTCTTCGATCTTCAAGCGACGTATAATAGAGGACTCAGAAGTACCTCCATCCAAAAGTGTATTAATACGTGCAGCTACAGAGTCATTCTGAGCAGCAATCTCTGCAAGTATCGATGTATCTGAAAATCCAAGTCCATCCAATGCCTCGTAGACCTCTGAGAACGAACCTCGGAACAAAGTACCCGTCTGCAGGTCTGCAGGATTTGACTGCGCCGTTTGCTCCTCCTGCTCTGGAGCTGCGGAAGCCGTAGCAGACGCCAACGATACCTCAGGCGAAGCTGCCGAGGTCGCTGTACTAGACAAGTCGGTATCACCAGATGAACCTGTTGAGCTACCTGTCCCTGAACCAGCAGTAGTAGTTCCACTCGTACCTGCATCACTAGCCCCAGTGGTAGTGGTAGCCGCTGCCGTCGTAGTCCCTGTAGCCATATCTCCTGTAGCGGTCTGTGATGTCGATGTATCAACAGCACTTGAAGTATCTCCTGCTGTAAAACTCAAAATATTATTCGCCTCAAGCCAATCCTGCTCTACATCAATAATGTCATCTCTCGAAGCATATACGCGAATCGTCTCTAGTAACTCGACCACTTGCCCATCTCGCCCCGCAGAAACCTTGAGCTCATACGCTCCACATTCAGCGAACTTCAGCACATGCAATTGGCTTGCATCCTCAAAGAGCTTCGTCCCTTGTTCCTCAGCCGTAGCATTACAGGCTCTTACAGGACCTGTTCGCCTAAGATTCCACACCATCGTTTGATCTGAGACCACTGCACCCCGAAGTCTAGGCTCCACAGCAAAGGAAAGTTCCTCATCTCCTTGAACAAAAGGTATATAGGTAAGCCGACCGAGGGAAGCTGGCTCGCTGCGCTGCAAAGACAATTGCTCTGTTTCACCAGTTGTCACTTTTCGCACATCTGAGTACGTAGTAAGTACTTCTCCGGTATCCAAATCCTCTACGGATATACCAAGGCGCACCGTATGTGACGTTCCTGTCGATCCATAGTGATCTATCCGAATAGTTCTGGTAGTTTCTCCTCCTGTAGTTTGCTGCTGCCCCTTCATTTTCCCATCAATCTCATAAAACCACTGCACACTAAGAGGCTGATCTGGCCGATCAGGGTCTCGCAAGTTCACGAGCTCAACCTGTACATCAAGGGGAGTTACCTGAGCACCCTCAGGCCAAGTTTGCACAATAGTATCAAAGCGCGGCATGCGGTTCTCCACATAGAAGTATTCAGTGAGTGTATTTTCCCTCAGCCCCTCATCCGTTCGCTCCCGCACAATAAGCTCCACAGACACACAGGCCGTATCCTCCACCGTAACGGAAGGGAATGTATACGACACCTCCACATCTTGGTTACTCAAGGTCGTACCACCCATTGTCCATGTAAAAGACGTACCTGGATCCGTAGGGTTTACAGGAAGGCCAAAGGTGTTTGTAGACTGCTCAGCATTGAAGGTGTAGCTTTGTCCAGACTGAACAACATAGGCATCAACACGCCCCTGAGACGTACGACACACTCGCTCCTCCTGAGCAAGCTGACCTCCACTACCTCGCACTCTCAATGAAGCAAAGGGCTGCCTAGGCTCAGTCACTCGAAAGCGAATACTTTGTGCAAGCTCCACCCTATCTTCGCTTCCATACACCTCTACAGTTAGGCGCTTCGTTCCCTCCTCCGCAAAATTCACAGGAAGCGTAAAGACCTCCCAACTATCCTCAGTTTCAGACTGCAAAGATCGCTGCAGCAATACATCTCCCTCCTTGAGATCTACACGAGAGCCTCCCTGAGTTCGCACCTCCACGTCAAGTGTCTCTTGTGCCGGAACAGTTGCTGTATCTGCAAGAGAAAGTACCGTACCATCAGAAAGTACAGCCCGAGCCTCAGCACGCACAGTGGATTCCACCCGAATATCCTTGGAAGTCTCCGTAATTTGTCCAAACTTATTTCTTGCAGCAAGAGTAACGCGGTACCCTCCAACCGTTGGGAAGCTAATTTCCCTATACCGACGCTCACCTTCAGGCAACCATGGACTCACACTACTTGGTGCAAGTGGTGGCTGCACCTGCAAAAGAAGCTCATCCTCATCAGACAAATACAGCGACTCATTATAGACACGGTAGACATTTGGCTGAGATGGATGCTGCTCTACACGCATCTTTACTTCAATACTTCGTGGCTCCACAAAGACCGTTTGATCCACAACAGTGAATGCCTCTTTTCCATCAAATTTTGTTCGAAGATTTACTGTATAGAGCCCTGGTTTGTTTGGCATATACGACAAGGTTTCCTCCCCTGGGACAATCATCTGAGAAAATGATTCTACTGGCTCCTTTCCTGGTTCGTCATAGATAATTTTTACTTCCTTTTCAGCAAGCTCGGGAGCAGAGGCAAACAAAGGCTCTGTCTGTATACGAATGCTCTCACCAATATCCAAAGTTTTAGATGGTCGCACGGTAAGCCTAGTCCCGTCCTCCGTCACGTACACACGGAATGTTGTCTTCACCAAGGTTTTACCATTCTCGGTATTCACCGCCTCAATGGTGATAGGGTAACTCCCAGCCTCCTCAAAACGCAGCACCGGAGCTGGTTCCAATCCATACACAGGGACATCATTACTTGTACCCTTTTGCACGATATTGGCTCCGTCCTTTCCCGTGAGGTAGCGATATCCAATTCCCTCAGATCCAGAAGAAGAAATGGAAACAAGCCCAGGCTGCTCACGGCTTATCAAAGAAAACGAAAGTGCAAGCGGCACATCATCCTCCCCTTCCGTCTTGAGCAACTGGATACGATCACCATCAAAAAGTGCCGTCTGCGTAGTTTCACCCAGCTTCTGATACCCCAAATCAAGAGTCGCACTACTACTATGTAGAGAAACACTAGCTGGCGCATCGTTGTACAACATGAGACGATTCTTTCCAAGCGTCCGCCCTTCAGGTTCTTCTTGATACAAAGTATGCACAAGCTGCACCTGCTCATCTACAGGGACCTCAATGGTTACACTACCTCCCTCCTCCAAACTAGCAGCTAAAAGCTGACCACTTTGTGTACGGATCTCATGCCTCACCTTCTCCCGAAGCGCACTGGCGTTCTTATCATCAATAGTAATACGTGCTGTATACGTCCCTCCCTTGGCAAACTTCGTTACATCTACTCGCCCACCAGTGGTATAGGTACCGATAGATGTACTCGTATCCGTATCCCCAATATTATAATACACGCGCTGACGCTCATAGGTCGTCATATCAATACTATCCTGCAAAGGCTCCGTCACAGGCTGCGTAAAATCACGCTCCTCTGCCTCCTGCACGCTACATCCCACATTTTCCTCATCTGGAGCTCGCACCACCAACGGTACGGTATATAGTCTCTGGCCAATATAGTTTCCTGTATCTACAGCTTCCGCTTGAAGACTTAGGTATTGCGCCTGTGCACACCCTCGTTTCACAGAAGAAAGGACGGAAGCTGGCACACGAATCAATAACATATCATCCTCCTCCGTAATCGTTGCCGCCACGCCATCACTCTCAGGAAACTTGAAAATATCAAAGTCTGTTCTTGCCACTTGTGCTTTTATTTGAGATGTGGAAGATGCATCCTTGGACTTAGGAAACGCAAATGCAATCCCATTACTTTGTACAGCATTATCCCAAAGGGTAGCTGGCACATCCACAACTGATGATCCACTTACGCGGAACTGACTGTCACCAATCCTAAGTCGCACATCACTAGAACGAACCGTTACATTTCCATACGGCTGCTCACGATTTTCGAGAGCAGTACGACAAGTATCAGGGTCTCTTGACGTATCACACATATTTTCTGCAAGCTCTCTCAAGTCTGTTTGAATAACAGCCACAGGATCATCCTCCGTAAGCACCTCGATAATAAATCCTACGATCAAGTACGAGAAAATGATAAGTGCAAATCCAAGCGCAACATTGACGATAGTCTGTACTACCTTCTTGCGCCGCTCTGGGTTACCAAAGGACGTAACAAGAAGTACTCCCTCGATAATCAAGACAATGACCGCAATAATTCCCAGAAAGAATAGAACAGTCTGCAATAGCCCCCCCACCACATCAGCAGCAGATCGCTGCGGGGGACCATCACCATAAAGGCCTAGACTTCCTGCTTGCTCATCGAGCACCTGCTCCCCAAGTCTACCCTGCGGCCTATTCACCGTAGCCGTATTATTCAAACAATTAATATTCCCAGCAGCGGCACCGTTACAATCTCCAAATTGATTGAGTGGCTGCCGTCTCATTCCAGAAACACTGTTAGCAGAGTCAGAAGGATCTGCAGGTTGTTGCCCAGTGGT
Source organism: bacterium (assembly GCA_030430105.1). The sequence continues at coordinate 31,066 of JAUIFW010000002.1, forward strand.
GAGTTGACTGGAAAGAAACGAAAAGGAAAGATCCTCCTCTACAGGCTCTGACTCTGGCAAATCATCTAGCGTTACGCGCTCAGTCAGCTCAGAACGCTGATGAATAATACGTTGATCAACCACTCGCACTCCATCCAAGTCACCAAGGGTCTCTACCGCCACAAAGGCTTCAGGCGTAGTTTCAACACCCTGCATCGAACTTGGTATCTCCTCAGGGATAGAGACAAATCCCACAAAGGTAATACGTGGGTCCTCTTCGTAAAAATACGTGGAAAACTCCACAGACACCTCTTCCTCAAGGACCATTCCACCCGTCCCAATCTCTTGTCCACCTACACCATACGGCTTCATAAAAACAAGTTCTGT
>JAUIFW010000070.1 GCA_030430105.1 bacterium
GCGCGGCTTCTTGCAACGGTGTATGAGGGAGGTGACGTGGTACCTAAGGATGAGGAGTCGATTGCTCTATGGATTGAAACTGGTATCCCAGAGGAGCGAATTTTTCCATGTCCTGCAGAAGAAAACTGGTGGCCTGACTATGGAGCAAAGGGGCCATGTGGGCCTGACTCTGAAATTTATTATGATTTGAAGCCTGGAGCTCCTCATACCAACCCTGCGTATGATGATGATCGGTATATAGAGATTTGGAACTTGGTGTTCATGGAGTACTACTGTGATGGTGATGGAACCTTTACCAAGCTTGAGAAGAAAAATGTCGATACGGGAGGAGGGTTTGAGCGTTTTCTAATGGTGCTTCAGGAAAAGGAAACCGTATATGAGACAGATTTGTATGAGACCTATATTGCTGTACTTGAGAAGGAGCTAGGTATTCCGTATGGGCCTTCAAAGAAGGCGTATGCGGAATTGACTACCGAGGAGCAAGAGCAGACGAAAAGGATGCGAATTATCATGGATCACGTTCGTGCGGCGACGCATTTGATTGGTGATGGGGTCTCTCCTACCAATGAGGGGGCTGGGTATGTGCTCCGGCGTATTATTCGAAGGGCTGTGTTTAGTCACGTGCTACTTGATGAAGAAAAAGAGGTGGATTTCACCAAGCTTGTAGATGCGGTCATTGCTGTGTACAAGGAGACCTATCCTGTGCTCTCTGAGCGTCGTGAGGTGATACTCTCCACGCTTGCACAAGAGGTGGAAAAATTTATGCAGACCCTGAAGAAGGGACGCAAGATGCTTGAGGAACAAATTGTGGAGGTAAAGAAGGTGCGTGGAGCTGAACTTTCTGGGAAGGATGCCTTTACGCTTTATGATACCTTTGGCTTCCCTCTTTCTTTGACCGAGGAAATTGCTGCGCTTCACGATGTATCTGTGGATGTGGACGGCTTTGCTGCAGCCATGAAGGAGCAGCAGGAGCGAAGTCGCGCAGGTAGTGGCGATAAGTTTGAGCGAGGTAAGGAAAATGTGCAGACTATGCTGGCAGATGTAGCAAAGACAGTATATGAGGGCTATGCCCTTCGAGAGGATGGGAAACCGCTCATGCGACTTGAGGATTGTACTATCATTAAGGCCATATCACTTGGCAATCGTGAGCTTGCGGTTGTAACAGATCGTACCGTGTTCTATGCGGAATCTGGAGGACAGGTTGGTGATACGGGAGCAATTTTCCATGGAGACTTTCACATCAAGATTACGGATACGCAGAAGTATGATGATGTGTGGGTGCATTTTGGTGAGCTAGATGGTGGTAGTGAACGAGAGATCGTGGATCTAGAGGGAGCTGCTTGCCATATGCAGGTGGATGAGGCTATGCGTCTTCGCATTATGGCTTCTCATACGGGGGCTCACCTTCTACATAAGGCTTTGCAGAAGTATCTTGGTGATGAGGTTGAACAAGCTGGATCATATGTGGATGCGTATCGTACTCGATTTGACTTTAACTTCCCTCGCGCGGTGACAGCGAATGAGCTTATGCAGATTGAGCAGGAGGTTAATGATGCTATTGCCAGGTGGGAGCCTGTTGTGAAACAGGAAATGTCTATGGAACGCGCGAAGGATATGGGAGCTATAGGGCTATTTACGGAGAAATATGGTGATGAGGTGCGCGTATGTGCTATCGGAGAGGGCTACAGTACGGAGCTTTGTGGAGGAATACATGTGGGTAATACTTCTGAAATAGGGATCGCAAAGATTGTAAAAGAGAGCGCTATTGCTTCAGGTATAAGGCGCGTGGAGATGATTACTGGTGTGAATGTGTATGAGCGTATGAAGGAGGAGGCGCGAGTTTTGGATCAGGCAATGGAGCTCACTAAAGCAAATACCTTTGAAGAAGTGCCAGATAAGGTAGATGCCCTTAAGACCGCCCTTAAGACGTTAGAAAAAGAGTATGCTGCCATGAAGAAGGATGCTTTGATGAAGAATATGGATGCTTTGATGGAGCAAGTTCAGGATATGGGTGAGCACAAGGTGCTCATGGCGGAACTCGATACGGAGGGTATGGGAGATTTGAAGCAGATTGCTGGTACGCTGAAGAGTAAGGATGGCATCGATGCTGGGTTGCTGTACTCCCCTAGTGGACAGTTTGTTGTGTTCTCTAAGGTAGATAGTATCTCCGCTAAGGATGTGCTCTCTACCCTACAGGAGCTAGGAGGTCGAGGAGGAGGAAGTGATGCCTTTGCTCAGGGGGTAAATGTGGATGTGAAGCAGCTTGGTAATATTGACATATTTTCAAAATAGAGTATTTTGTTTTTAACTTCTCTTGTATTCTTCCATAGGGGGTGTACAAGAGGGGTGAGAACAAAAATAGGAGGCCTAGAATGGCTGGAAAACTTTTGAAGGATCAGATAATTGAAGACGGGAATTACTTAATTGTTGACGGTAAGGCGTATCCACTGCGACATGTGCCAACTGGGGTTAAGGGAAAAACAATCAAGAAGGTGTATGTTAAAGATCATCTTTCTTGTCAGAAGCTGAAATCCGCACTTGGTTACCCAGCTCCCCCAACAGTGCGTAAACCTCTGCATGACTATGTTGTTGTGATCCAGGGTGCTGAAGATCTGGAAATTGCTGCCTTTCGCACCAATGGTCATGACTCTGCGTATGATACCAGTCAGAGTACTGTAGATACGAGCTCTACGGCATATAGTTCAGCTGTTGATCCCAATGCTGAGCCTGGCAGCAATGATAGCGGCTATGACTTAACATATGCTGGAGATGCAGATTCGGGGTATGACCTCAGTGGATCCACTCAGGATTCAGGATTCTAAAACACACATGGCCTAAATGATCGACTTTAGGCTGAAGAGCGACCTTGTGGTCGCTCTTTTTTATTATGGTTTTTGGTACTTTTGCAAATTTGCGCAACTTTGTTCCATGTGTTATAATGTATAGATAACTTAATAGTAGCTATGGCAAATAAAAAGAAGACCGCTAAGCCATCTCTTTGTAGGAAGCTGAAGATTGGAGTGATGGGATCTGCTTCTGGACCGACGCTTACCCAGGATGGTAATTATGAGCTTTGTAAGGAGGTTGGACGCGAGATAGCTCGCCAGGATTGTATTATGATCAATGGTGCATGTCCTGGGCTTCCCCACTATGCAGCTGAGGGAGCTGAGGAGGAAGGTGGATTTGTTCTTGGGGTATCTCCTGCCTTTTCTCTTAAGGAGCATGTGGATGACTATAAGTCACCTAATGAGTTTTATGATATCGTTATTTTCTCTGCAATGGGATTCATGGAGCGTGATATTTTGAATATTCGTTCTAGTGATGGGCTCGTCTTTCTTGGTGGAGGAATTGGTACGATTAATGAGTTTACTGTCGCATTTGAGGAAGGAAAACCTATGGCTGTACTAAAGGGATCTGGTGGTGTTGCTGATCATATTTTGGAAATTATTAATTTCACAGACCGTCAGGTTCCGCCGAATTTGTTGATTACTGAGGATCCAAAGGAGCTTATATCTGGTTTGATTGAACTTATTCATAAGTACCCTACTCCTGTGCATGAGGATGGTCGGGTGACTGATGTGAAGTTTGGTAAGCATCGAGGTTAGTACCCTACTGCTTAAATAATTGCTGCAATAGAGCTTGGAACTCTCCAGGCTCTTTGTATGTGTAGTTTTCAATGTTTCTTGATCCTGCAATCATGGCTGAGAGTTTTTTGTCGCTGCTTGTTCTAAATAGTGCAATGACGCGTTTGCCTGTGGATAGTGCATAGGCAATCTCATAGCCTACTCCAAGGCTGGGGTTTGTTACTTCTGCGACTAGAATGTCTGCTTCATCTACCCAAGCGAGATCTCTGTCGTGGATTTCTTGAACACCTAAAATGGTTTCACCTTTATCCGTGAGGGAATCTAGTCCGACATGCTCTGTTAGCACTGTTCCATACTTCTGGAGCTCTTTGATGAGAGCTTCGTAATAGTGTACGTCGTCTCTACCTCCTCGGATGGAGGCTGCGAAATAGATGTTCATGGATTGGGGGTGAGTATGCTTGTATATATTCATAGCCTTTGTGGTGTTTCTTCGTCAAATGAATGTGGTGGAGATCAGCGTTGCAGGATTCTCTCACCTCACGTGGGGTTCGCACGGTCGCCTGGGGCTCCCTACTCACCTCCACTGCGGCGAGCCCCGATTGTCGCAGATGATTGACTTCTAGATATTTATGCCAAGATTTCTATCAAAGCTCTCGCTTTGAAGAGGTTTCTACTTTCTAATCCTGCCCCCTACGGTATTGCAAATACATGCTCAACGCGGGTTGGACATCTTCTTACTAGTTTTACTTGGTTGCGGGGGCAGGATTCGAACCTGCGACCTCCGGGTTATGAGCCCGACGAGCTGCCACTGCTCTACCCCGCAGAAGCAGTGTAGTTAGATTTTGTGTACATGCAAGGATTTCTCTTGTGAAATGCTTGATCTCTTTGTAATACTTTCTATAGTTTGGAAAAATTACCTTAAAAAGGAGCGTATATGGAAACTATAGTCATTGGGTCAGAAAACCCGGTAAAAGTTGTTGCAGTGCGTAAGGGCTTTGAGTTTTTCTTTGAGGGGGATGCATTTAAACATATTGCCTATGCTGCACCCTCAGGTGTCTCAGATCAGCCAAAGTCTCAGGAAGAGACTATGCGTGGATCGATCAATAGAGCATTGGCTTCCCTCCGATTTGACTCGGGTGCCAGGTATGGAGTGGGGCTTGAGGGAGGTATCTACACGGTAGATGGTGTTGTGTTTGATGGTGCATTTATTTGCGTCGCAAAGCGGGTTGATGATGGAAAGGCCGTACTTGGTATTGGTCAGACTATTCATGTCCATACCTCTGCGAAGATCATGGCGTATCTTGAGAAAGGAGAGGAGCTTGGCACTGCCTTGGACGAACTGTTGGATCGTACAAATATGAAGCACCAGGAAGGACATCTTGGAGTGATGACCAATAATATTGTAACGAGAGAAGTTGGCTACGTCAGTGGTGTGCTTTCTGCCCTTGGACGCTTTAAGGTCCCCTTTCTCTATGAGGAGGATGAGCTCCTCGTGACAATTGGTGAGTAAGGAGTACGCTGGGATAGCATATGCTATCCCTTTTTTATGGAACAAATTCCTTTGTTTTCTGAAGCAAATAGACCCCTAGGTACCTTTGAGCCTAGAAATGTGATCCATACAACGGGCTCTTGGCATCGTGCCGTTCATTGTTGGATAGTATCTTCTCGCGCTGAGGTGCTGCTTCAGCTTCGTGCTAAGGATAAGGGTGATTTTTCTTCTCTTTGGATGTTAGTAGTGCTG
>JAUIFW010000071.1 GCA_030430105.1 bacterium
AAATCTTGGATTGGTACGTGCGGTGGATAAGTTTGACCCAGAGCGAGGATTTAAGTTTAGTACCTATGCTACCTGGTGGATTCGTCAGGCGATCACGCGAGCGATTGCGGATCAAGCACGAACTATCCGAATCCCGGTGCATATGGTGGAGACTATTAATAAATTCACCCACACACAGCGAAGACTTCTTCAAGAGCTAGGTCGTGAACCCCTTCCAGAGGAAATCGCAGCGGAGGTTGGTATGGACCTCAAGAAAGTGAAGCATATCATGAAGATTTCTCAGGATATTGTCTCGCTTGATGCCCCCGTGGGGTCGGAGGAGGATTCTAACCTTGGAGATTTTATTGAGGATAGCAACAGCGTTTCCCCGGATGATGCTACGAACAGGCAGATTCTTAAGGAAAACATCCACGATATGCTCCAATATCTTTCTCCGAGAGAGAAAAAGATTATCAAGATGCGGTATGGACTTGGTGATGGTGTAGGTCATACGCTTGAGCAGGTTGGACGTGAGTTTGGTGTGACGCGAGAGCGTATCAGACAGATTGAAGCCAAGGTGCTTCAGAAACTCAGAGAGCATCCAACAAGTGTAAAAATCAAGTACTAAAACGGCTCTAGACAAGCCTCCTGGCTTGTATACAATACTTCATAGTTAGTTATATCAATTGCATGGCAAAGAAGACGAAGCATTACATTACGGCGGAAGGACTCAAGAAACTTCAGGATGAACTTGAGCATCTCAAGACTACAAAGGCTGCGGAGATCGCAGCAAGGCTGAAGGAAGCCCTTTCATATGGCGACCTTCGTGAGAACGCGGAATATCAGTCTGCTCGTGAGGCAGAACTTCTCAATGATTCCCGTATTCGAGAGATCGAAGAGGAGATCATGAGTGCAGAACTAATCACCAAGAAGCATAAGGCTTCAGATACGATTGAAATGGGTTCATCAGTTACGCTACGTAACGTCACTCATAAACAAGATCTTGAGGTGGTTATCGTTGGTTCGACTGAAATGGATCCTTTTGAGCATAAGATTTCTAATGAGTCTCCCCTTGGTAATGCACTTATTGGTAGAAAGGTTGGTGACAAGTTTTCTATCGAAGCGCCTGCTGGTGAGGTGAAATTTGAAATTAAAGCCGTACTCTAATGTGGACCCAAGGTCTCTTCCAGAACTATATACTCTTCATCCCTGTGGCTGCGTGGATCGTGGCACAGGGTATTAAGATTATACTTCATCGAAGATATCACGGAATTTCTAGCTGGCATGAACTCTTCAAATCAGGGGGTATGCCAAGTAGCCACAGTGCTTTTGTCTTAGCGCTTACAACAGCTGTAGGACTCAAGGAAGGACTTGACTCCTCCCTCTTTGCCGTCACGCTTTGTTTCAGTGGTATAGTTGTCTATGACGCTATTCATGTGAGACAGGAAGTTGGCAAGCACGGACGCTTGCTGAACGCAAATAAATCTCTCTTTTCTAAGAACACCAAAGGCTTTCCATACGAGGAGCATGTAGGTCATACCTTCTGGGAGGCCTTCTTTGGCAGTATCCTTGGTATCGCTCTTGCATTCTTGCTCTACTATGTATGAAGTGGGTAAAATATGCCCTCTTCCCACTGTTTTTCTTCCTTCTCGGAGGAGTCTGTGTCCTTATCTTGTTTGGATACTATTTCAACGTTGAGGATCGCATGTTTGAGCCTCGTGGAGTACTTGCCCTGCAGGGAGACTATGATGAGGTGGAGCTTTCCTATAAGGATACGCTTGTGCGTACCAAACTTCCCTATGTTGATGTCCTTGCTGAACCAGGGGCTACACAAATTACCGTTCGGAAGGAAGGATATGAGGAATTGCGTACGCTCGCCATCGCTACGAGGGACTTTGTGGAACCGACCCCTGTCCGCCTCATGCCACGCTTTGATACTGTGGTTGAAGCATTCCCAACAGAGTATGAGTTGCTTCAATTTTTCCCTGGAAAGGGATTTATCGCTGTGGATGGAGGTTCGCTGCTGTTCTTTCTCTCTGCGGAAGCCATACAGGGTGCTGAACCTACTGCGATTGCTACCATGCCGGAGGCTTGGACCATCTACTCTATGATGTACGATGGTTCGTATGTGTTACTTGAGGCTGAGAATGAAAGCATCGTTTACTCGCTTCAGGAAGATGCATTCTATCCATTGACTACAACATCTGGGTACAAATTTTTTCAAGATGGTTCTTTGTTTCGCTACCTAGATGATACCCTTTCTGTTTTTCAGGATGGCGCATTTGTTGATCTTGCAGAGGATATTGTTCTTACCTCTACGGTTATATCTAAACCCTACCTAGGACTAGATGTATTTAGACATGAGGGACATGATGTGTATGTACAGCGAGATGTGCTTGGACGCTGGACACTCTCTAGAATTGAGGAGGTAAGCTATACGCGCTACTTTGATGTACCTACAGGGCGAAAACCTATACTAGCTGAGTTTATACAAACATACCCAGAGGAAGAGGTTGCTTACGCTCGTTATTATGGCTACCCACTCCTTCTTACTACAGGAGGTTCTCTGTATGCGTTTGTGGATGATGAGTGGTCATTGGTTACTACGTTTTTGTCACAGATCACCACCATTGAGCCGGGGTACTACCCAGATACATTTCTCGTGCATTTTGCAGACTCTACCAAGTATTGTGTCATAGATGCCCTACTTCCATGTTTTTCTACAGAACTTCCGCAGGCGGATAGTTTGGATTTCTTTGACGATTTATTGATTGTGAGAAAGGATGGTAGCTATGAAGTACGTGCAGCAAATCTTACAGAATAAGGCTCTGCTTTGGTGGTTTGGAGCGTTGTTCGGCGTGTCTGTGGTGTGTGATCTAACGCTGTACCTTGCTACGCCCTATGATGCAGGGACAAATTTTCTCTATCATACAAATTCACTCTTTCTCCATGTATCTGAGCTCATTCTCTTCCTCGGGGCAGGTGTATCCCTTTATTCTCAGCGTTTTCAGAAGCCAGAGGCAGTAACGAAGCACATTTTTTTCTGTCTGCTTGCAGTGGCCTCATTAACAGCATTGATACAGATCGGCTGGTCTGTGGAGGCCCTGGCAGCTCACCTCTATGGATTACGCCTTTTGTTCTATGCACCACTCTTGTGGAACCTTCTTCGCACTCCATTTTTTGAAGGAATGCGTGCGGCTATATTTCCTGCACTGTGTTTTCAGGCCGCACTAATGATCTTCCAGATAGGGATGGGGCGTTCTCTTGGACTCTGGTTCTTGGAGGAACCGATGCTCACTAGTAGCATGCCAGATGCTGCGACCTTTGTGATTGGAGGGAATGAATTTCTTAGGGGATACGGCACCTTTCAGCATCCTAATATTGCTGCAAGCATTTTCTTTCTTACTTCGTTTTTATATAGGGATGGTACTTGGAAGTCACTTTGCCTGCTTGGGTTTGTACTCTTCACAGGTAGTAAAGTGCTTATACTTCTCAGTGCCCTATTTGCTTTGCTTCAGCTAAGTACCCGTTTTAGATCTTTTGACTACAGGCGTGTAACCTACAGCTCTATGCTTGCTTTTCTTTTCCTTGTCCTACTGCTATTTCAAACAGAGACCGTGCAAGACCGACTTCTCTATATGGAGCAGGCGTTTGCTGTATTCTTGGATGCTCCATTTGGTGTCGGATTTTGGGGGTATGAGCGTCACTTGGTTGCACTTGGTAGTGCTCCTTGGCACCTACAGCCTGTTCATAATGCCTTTTTGTTACTCCTGATCGAGGGAGGTGTCCTGTTTTTCATAACCTTCTTGGCTGGGATGGGAGTTTTGCTTCGGAAGTATAGTGCCACTCTCATCCGATCCCCTCTAGCTATGTTTTTGCTGATTTCCGTATGTCTTATGGCCTTCGTTGATCATTATCTACTTCGATCTCTCTCGAGTTACTTCATGTTGCTTTGTGCTCTTTTTAGCCTGAGAGAGTACTGGAAATCTTAGAGAGATTACGTATACTTTTCGTACAATTCATAACGTACTTTCCTATGAATTTCGATCACTATACACAAAAGTCTGCAGAAGCAGTTGATGGTGCGAGAAAACTGGCGCTTAGTTTGGAGCATAGCGAAATATCTAGTTTACACCTCTTGTCGAGCCTACTTGCACAAGATGGTGGACTTGTAAAACCGCTACTTTCTTCCCTTTCCTGTGATGTTGCTCTGATCCAAGCCAGCGCACAGTCTTCGCTGCAAGCGCTTCCAAAGGTCTCTGGTGATATTCAACTCTATGTTGCTCCAGAGCTCAAGAACGTGTTTGATACTGCTGAGTCCTCCATGCGGCAGATGAAGGATGAGTTTGTAAGCACCGAGCACATGCTACTGAGCATGTTTTCTATGAATTGTGCAGCTAGCAAGGCCTTGGCTTCCTGTCAGATAGGTGCGGCTGATATTCAGAAGAAAATTATGGAGCTTCGAGGTGGAGAGCATGTGGTTGATCGTAATCCTGAAGCCAAGGCTGAGGCGCTAGAGAAGTATGCTTCTAATCTCACAGAGGAAGCAAAATCTGGATCGCTTGATCCTATCATAGGGCGAGATGAGGAAATTAGGAGGACTATCCAGATACTTTCTAGGCGCACAAAGAACAACCCTGTCCTGATCGGAGAGCCTGGCGTAGGAAAGACAGCTATCGCAGAAGGACTAGCACGACGTATCGTACAGGGAGATGTGCCTGATACCTTAAAAGATAAACAAATATACAGCTTGGATATGGGAGCGTTGATTGCAGGAGCTAAGTATCGTGGAGAATTTGAGGATAGACTAAAGGCTGTAGTGTCTGCTGTGGAGAAGAGTGATGGTGGCATCATCCTCTTTATAGATGAGCTTCATACGATTGTTGGAGCTGGTAGCGCCGAAGGTAGTTTGGATGCTGCAAATATTCTTAAGCCTGCCCTTTCTCGAGGTAAGGTGCAAGTGGTAGGAGCTACAACAACAGATGAATTCCGCAAACAT
>JAUIFW010000072.1 GCA_030430105.1 bacterium
GAGTCTATTGCGCTCTTATTCCTCGGGTTTTTTGAAGCTCGGAATTGGAAGGGGCGACTACTCACGTCTCCACTAGAGCACAAGACGGTTGGATCTTGTGCCGAAGCCTTGAAGCAAAAGGGTGTACAGGTCGACCACTGCTCACTTGGTTCTTCAGGTGTAATCACTGCAGCACAGATTGAAGAAGTTATTGCGGATGATACATCCGTGCTCTTCCTCCAACATGTAAATAATGAGGTGGGGACCGTTCACGAAGTCCGTGGAATTGCTGCGCTTTGCAAAGAAAAGGACATTCCCCTCTTTGTCGATGGAGCGCAGAGTTTTTTTCATTTTGATCCAACACTACTCGATGCAGGAGTGAGCGCCTATAGTTTGGCACCCCATAAATTCTATGGGCCAAAAGGTGTGGGAGTACTCTATGCTACAGAATCCCTCACCCTTGTGCCCCGTATCCCCGGAAAGCAGGAGTTCGAACTTCGCGGGGGTACGCAAAATGTCCCAGCTATTTTGGGAGCGAAAACTGCGGCGGAGATGGCTTGGGCGCATAAAGAGGAATGGCTTCATACGGTAAAGGATCGAAGGGACTACTGCGTGAGTTTACTCAAGCAACTGGTGCCTCAGCTGACTATCCATTCTCCAGAGGAGACTAGTTCTCCACATGTACTCAGCGCTGGGTTTGCGGGAATTTCTGCACACACCCTCCTTGTGCGTCTTGATATGGATGGGATAGCGGTCTCACTCGGCAGTGCCTGCGATGCGGACTCTGCGGAGCCTTCACAAATCCTTCGCGTACTTGGTATCCCCGAGGAACTTACGGTTGGCACTATTCGACTGAGCTTTTCTCACCTTCACTCGGAGGAAGATATTGAATACCTTGTGGAACGCCTTGCCTTTCACATTGGGCAAATTAGGCACCAGAATATTACTCACTCCTACTAATGCGATTCGATATTCTCACCATGTTTCCAGACTTCTTTACCTCCCCCCTTCAAGCGGGAGTGCTTGGAAGTGCATGTGAAAGTGGATTGATTGAAACGCATATGCACCACCTGGTGGATTTTCTGGAGTCTCCAAAAAAGCGTGTGGATGATACCCCCTATGGAGGAGGTGCCGGTATGGTCTTTCGCCCAGAGCCCGTTGCTCGAGCTGTTGAGTTTGCCAAAGAGCAGTCGCCAAAGGCACCTGTAATTCACTTTTCTCCTAGAGGGAAAAAACTCACGCAAGCCCGGCTCGAAGGTTTGGTAAAAAAACATAGCGAGTTTATTTTACTTTGTGGTCGATACGAAGGGATCGATCAGCGAGTGCTCGATATGTATGTGGATGAAGAGTATTGTGTGGGAGATACTATTCTCTCGGGCGGAGAGTTTCCGGCCCTCCTTTTTATTGATAGCATCGCTCGCCTTATCCCCGGCGTCCTTGGAAACGAAGCGTCCCATCAGGAGGAATCCTTTTCGAAGGAACTCGGTCGAAAGAAGGAATATCCACACTATACCAAGCCTGAGATTTGGCGCGGTGTAGCTGTGCCCGAAGTCCTTGTTTCTGGACACCATGCTCGCATCAAGGAGTGGAGGGAGCGTAATCTTAGGTCTTAGGTCTTAGGGCTTAGGTCTTAGGTCGTAGAGCTTGTTTTTCTTGAGAGAGTGGGTAGATCACTTCTTGTCATTTGTGCAATAACCACTGCTTGCTGCTTGGGTGTTTTTCCGATACAACTTAGACAATACTCGATATAGATTTTTCCTATGTACGTCTTTCCAAAGGTGCAGCAAACGCTCTTCACTACCTTCCGCACATGGCTCAAGGACTGGGCTTCTCACCTACTTGTCACCCTTGGACTTACAGGGATTTTGACCCTTCTTGGATTCTACCTCTCTGTCTCTGGACAGACGGAAGGGCTTCAGGCTTTTTACTCCCTATACAATGGACAGCTCATAGAGGGAGCGATTTTGGGAGGAATACTTCTTATCACCAGTGGCTTGCTTTTTTTCAAGCGACTCAAACCTCGAGGTCATGTACCTCTGCACAGCGTAGGAAATGCACTTCTTATGACCTTGCTCTTTGGTGCCGTTCTCTATGTTCCGACCCTTTTCTCAAGCGTGATCAGTCAGTTTCCCCTTTTCACCTCTGATACGTTTATCCTCAGTAGTGTGGTGGGACTACTTGCTCTCATCATCCTTGTGATCGTTCTTGCCCTGTTCCTTGAGTGGATTGCGGCGCCATATATCGCCCTCACCTCAAAGGAGAAACTTCCTGGCGTTCTACGAAAATCCAACGCCTTCATCCAGAAGGATGTAGCGGACAAGTTGATACACTTCGCATCACTCGTGCTGTACTTTGGCGTAAGCTTTCTCTTTGTTCTCTTTATCCTGGCAATACCAGTTCTTGCCCTTGCGAGTGAGGAGTCTGCATTGCTTTCCTCTCATATCGTGATCTACAACATCACTGATATGTCGACCTTTGCCTCCTTCTGGCTGGTTAGTACGGTTACCTATATGTTTGCCTCTCTATTCAATGCGGGGATGATAACTCTCGTACTTGAGTTCGATGAGGATCCAGAGGAAATCAAGGTATCTCCTGCTGCGCCTGTGAAGCGAGAGGTGATTCGAAAGATAAAGCCTACGGCAAAGAAGCCGGCTACGAAGACCACGACAAAGAAGAGTCCTGCAAAGAAGGCTCCTACGAGTAAGACTGCGGCCAAACCTGCTGCGAAAAGCACAGCGACAAAGCGAGCCACTGCTACAGCTTCTGCGAAAAAAACTGCAACAAAGAAGGCTACCACTACTTCAGCGAAAAAGACCGTGGCGAAGAAAGCTACTACTGCCGCTTCTGCGAAAATATCTACGACAAAGAAAGCTGCTACTTCAACTGCAAAGGCTACAACAAAGAAGACAAGCTCCGCTGCGGCCAAAAAGTCCACGGCGAAGAAGCCCGTAACCAAGAAGCCTGCTGCAGCGAAGACTCCTGCCAAGAAAAGCACGAAGACAACTACTTCCGCCAAGAAGACTGCAACAAAGAAAACTGCGGCGAAGAAATAAGCAATGAAGAAGAAAAGGAAGGCCTCAGGCCTTCTTTTTTTATTGCTCTCCCCCAAATGTTCACTTGGCGTTTACCCAGGGACTTCGTATAGTGAGGGTGTAACTGATATTGATGATTGAATCTCTCCACCAGCCAGGTGACCTGCCACAGAAGGACCATACCCTCATGGTATCTCCTAATTTGCAGCAGCAGGATGTTCAGGACAATGGTCTGCGCCCCACCTCTCTGGATGAATACGTGGGTCAGAAGCAGCTCAAGAAAAACTTGTCTGTGTTCTTGAAGGCGGCGAGAGAGCGAGAGGAGCCCCTGGAGCATTTGCTCCTCTATGGACCTCCAGGACTTGGTAAGACTACCCTATCCCATATTGTTGCTTCTGAGATGGGAGCATCCATACGCGTGACTTCTGGACCAGCTATCGAGAAGCCCGGTGACGTGGCGAGTCTTCTTACGAATTTGCAAGACAGAGATATTCTCTTTATTGATGAAATTCATCGACTTCGACCGACGGTGGAGGAAGTGCTGTACAGTGCGATGGAAGACTACGTGATTGATATCATGATTGGAAAGGGGCCCGCTGCGAGAAGTATGAGACTCAACCTTCCTAAGTTCACCCTGATTGGAGCGACCACCAAGATGAATATGCTCTCCTCTCCTCTGCGAGATCGATTTGGTCATGTGTATAAGCTTGAGTTTTACTCTGATGAGGAAATGGCTTCCATCATCCGGCGAAGTAGTGAGGTGCTTGAAGTACCTATCGATGAGGATGCTTCCATGGAGCTGGCGAGACGATCTCGGAAGACTCCGCGTATTGCTAATAGGCTCCTTAAGAGAGTTCGGGATTTTGCCGTGGTTTCTGGGGAATCACGTATCACCCTGGAGCGTGCCAACTATGCTCTCCAGGAACTTGGTATCGATGCATATGGACTCGATGGTGCGGACCGCAACCTTATGCTCACTATGATCGATGTGTTTGGAGGGCGAGCGATTGGCCTCAATACTCTTGCCGCTGCCACCTCTGAGGAAGAAGGCACTATTGAAGATGTCTACGAACCCTTCCTCCTTCAGATAGGATTTATCGAGCGAACCCCTAGAGGTCGTATCCCAACTCCCAAGGCCTATGAGCATTTTGGCAAGGAGCACCCAGGCGCTGATCAAAGTACCCTTCTCTAATGCTTGGTCTCTATATTCACATACCCTACTGCCGATCGAAGTGTCATTACTGTCACTTTCCTGTTTTAACGGATGACACTAAGCGAGGTGCCTATCTGCAGGCCCTATCTGACGACATAGCTCGTTCCGTGCAGGATGTCACAGATTTGGATACAATCTATTTGGGTGGAGGGACGCCAAGTACACTCTCACTCGACGAGCTGACTTTTCTTCTGCAGAGCATCCCTTCTACTATTCGTTCGAAGCTGCGTGAACTTACTATGGAGCTCAACCCAGAAGATGTTTCCAAGGAATATGTTCTGGGATTGCAAAGGCTTGGAGTTAATCGTTTTAGTATGGGTGTGCAAACCTTGGAAGATGCTTCACTCAAGGAAGCGGGTAGGCTTCATTCTGCACAGGATGCTTTGGATGCCATGAAGGTTCTCCATACGCACACCACCAATTGGAGCCTCGACCTTATTTCTGGCTTGCCCAAGGAAGCATCTTCTCTCGACCCCATACGGAGAGCTCTTGAAACCTATGCTCCCACGCATGTTTCCCTCTATCGATTAGATAGGGAGCCCGATACAGTATTTGCTACCTTTGCAAAGGAACGCTTCCCTCCAGAGGAGCACACTGCCTCCTACTACACAGCTCTCACGGAACTTCTTCGCTCCTATTCGTATGTCCAGTACGAGCTTTCCAACTGGGCTAAAAGCGGATTTGAGAGCAAGCATAATATGTTGTATTGGACTGGGGAG
>JAUIFW010000073.1 GCA_030430105.1 bacterium
TGTAGAGCTGCTCTGAATCTGGTATGTCTCTGTTGTTCCATCTTCTGCATAAATATCTGGAGAGGTAGTCGACATACTTTCCTTGCTTTCCACCTACGTAGTCTACGAAGTACTTGGACCAATCGTCGTTTTGCATTCCCTCGGGAAGGACGGTTTGCTTTGCTTCTGTGTGTTCAATGACGTATTTCATATTCAAGGCGTCTACTAGAGTGCCGTTCTTGAGTTCTCCGTTGGCAGTAACCCAGGAGCTTGTGGTTAGTGGAAAGGGTGCGAACATCGCCCATTTTTGTTCGAGGGTAATTACCCGCTGTATTTCTGTGAAGGGTGTTACGAGTTGCATTTCGCTTGCGTCCTCAGGGCTTCCAGGAATCCAAGGGCTCCATGCACTATGGGTTGCCTTGAGATTGAGGAATACTGCCATGAGAAAGAGGACGGTACAGAGTGCTGTGCTCGTAGCTCGGATCCATTTCGGAGTCTCGAGTGGCTTCGCTGATTTCATGATGCGTTTTCTTCGTATGGAGACAAACTCATACGCTTTATCTCCAAGCCAGTGGATGGGAGCAAGGTGTCCGATCCAGCTGAGAAGTCTACCAAATGGTGCTGGTTTTACTAGGGCGAGTACAGCGTCGAACTTGGTGAAGAAGTGTCTTCCATCGCTAACAATAAAAGAATCTACTTCCTTGCTGAGTTGTTCTGCCTTTTTATCAGCGCTTAGCCCCTTTGTGGTAACCCCTGCGCTTGCTGCTGCGCCAGCTGATGCTATGCAGAAGCTACAGTCCTCGTCGTAATACATACTGATTTTTGCGTATCGCTTCTTGAAGCGTTTTGCTAGCCATTCCCAGGTCTCCGTAGGGATGAAGAGTACTAAGCTTGCAAGGAGCACAAAGCTGAAGAAGTTTACCATGAAGAGGAAATGGAAGAGCAGGTGGATACCAAGTAGAAGGACTAGGACTACTGGCCTGATATACCCCTTCCATTTGGGAAACAGAAGGAGGATAGGGACGATGAGCTCGAGGTGTACAAAGGAAGCAGTCCCGATCTGATGGAATTCCAAGGGGATTGCTCGCATCCAGGTACCTAGGGGTTCACGCACAAACCAATTGAGTTGTAGTGCTTGCAGTGAGGCGTTGAAGCTACTCTTCCAAGCCGCTCCTGTTTTGAGGAAGAAGTTTGTGAAGTAAATGATTACAATTTGAAGCAACACCGCTGTGGTTGCGATCGATGTATGTGTTTTTTCAATTGCTGCTGGTGCTCTTCCCATGAATCGGTCGAGACTCCAGACTTTTTGAAGAGGAAGGAAGAGTGACCACATGAGCATGAGACGCATGAGAACATCTCCACTATTGAGAATGAGAAAGTTTCTGTGGTGAAAGGAGAGAAGGAGGATGAAGGTGAGAAGATTACTAAGCTTTGTACGGAAACCTACGGTAAAGGAAAGTGCGGCAATAAAACCAAGGAAGGCGAGGATAAACTGGAAGGGCACCCCACCTGAGAGAAGATTGAGTGACCAAAACCAATCACCGCTCCAGCTCGCTATGTGGTCCGTGCGGGAGAGAAATCCATCATCGGAATAGAAGGGCTCAAGTATCCACATGCGGCTCCAAAACCAGCTTGTGACGACCGTTCCAAGGGTGATTCGAAAGAGGCCCAGGGACCTGAAATCAATGGAGAAAAACTTGCGCATGGGGAATCAAAAAAACTGTGTCTAGATGGTACCAGGTTTGCACCTCTTTTCAAGCAGGGAGTCTTTTGCTACCATTTGGGGCAATATCTCTCATTTGTATCTATGGCCTCTTCTCTTTTCTGTGATGTGTCTCCTTGGGAACAATCTGAGTTTGATACGTTGGTAGGTAAGGATGGTGTGGTGACTTCAAAGCATATTGGTGCTGTGGATGGAACGGGCGTTCGTTTCCTTTCATGCTCTTTATATTCCAAGCTGACTGCTAAGGAGCTGGCAGCTTTCCCAGATCTGGAGCATATCGTGACTCGCTCAACGGGATTTGACCATATAGATATGAAGGTCTGCCAGAAACGAGGTATCAAGGTGAGTAATACGCCAAGTTATGGAAGTGTCACGGTAGCTGAGCATGTCTTTGCTTTGATTTTGGGCTTGAGCCGACATGTGCATGATATGCGAGACTATGTGCGAAGAGGTAGTTATATGTGTTCGGATCTGATGGGGTTTGATTTGAAGGAGAAAACGATGGGAATTGTTGGTGCTGGGCTTATTGGTAAGGAGGTGGCCAGGATTGCTCATGGTTTTGGTATGAATGTCCTGCTGTATGATGTGCGACGAAAGGGGGGGGTGTTTTCAAAGAAATATGGCAAGTATGTTTCCTTTGAGACGCTCCTTTCTAGCTCAGATATAGTTTCTCTGCATGTACCTGGCAATGAAGCTACCAAGCATTTGATAGATCAGGCTGCGTTTGCTCAGATGAAGGATGGAGTGGTCTTGATCAATACTTCGCGTGGAAGTGTGGTGGATTCTCGGGCGCTTGCTATTGCTCTGGATAGGAGAAAGGTAGGAGCTGCAGGATTGGATGTGATAGAGGGAGAACATGCACTGTGGAGTAAGGAGAAGATGGGCTGCTCTGAAGAGGAGCTTGCTTTGCTTCCGGTGATTGGCTCTATTATCTACAGAAAAAATGTCCTCTATACACCACATACAGCGTTTTTTACGGAGGATGCAGTGCGGCGTAGGGTGCTAGAGGCTGTGGATTGTTGGAGGGGGTGGAAAAAGGGGAAGGGGGTTAATGTGGTTTGTGATCTCTGATCACAAACCACTGTTCACTGATCACTATTCACTAATTACTGGCTCAAACCTAGGAAAAATTTCAATAGCAGGATTCAGTGGAAAGTGATCAGTGAATAGTGACAAGTGACCAGTATTTCATTCTTTCGCAAGCGCACTGTGTCCATATTTCGGCACCTTTGAATTATAAAGACACCAGTATACTTTTACTTTTTTGCTATGAAAAAGACAGCTGCGGGGCTTAGCCTCATGAGCTTCTTGCTTGTTTCTTGTGGTGGGACTACTGCTCCGACTACGGATATGGACACTGAGATGGAAGGCGCAGATACGATGATGATGGAACAACCAGAGGAGTTTGTGGTGGGATGGGTAGGTCCTCTTTCTGGAGATATTGCTGCTATTGGAAATGGTTCAAAAAGTGCAGTAGAGATGGCGATAGCGGAGCTCAATGAAGCGGGTGGTATCAATGGGGTGCCAGTGCGAGGAGTATTTGAGGATGGTGCATGTGAGTCTCGAAAGGCAAGTACTGCGGGGAATAAGCTGATCAATATCGATAAGGTCAATATGATCGTTGGAGGTATATGTAGCTCTGAATCTCTTGCTCTCGTACCAATGGCGGAGCGAGCTGGGATCACGATGATTTCTCCAGCATCGAGTTCTCCTGAACTTACGGGTATAAGTGACTTCTTTCTTCGGGTGACTCCCTCTGATGTCTTCCAAGGACAGTTTGCTGCGGAGTTTATTGCTAATGAGTTAGGGGTGAAACAGGTTGGACTCTTGTATGCGGTGACTGATTATACAAAAGGACTGGCGGATGCGTTTAAAGCTTCTTTTGAAGCGTTAGAGGGTGAGATCCTATTAGAGGATACCTTCCAGCAAAAGTCTCGAGATCTCAGATCTCAGATTACCAAGATGAAGGACGCTGGTGTAGAGCTTGTGTACTTTGCTACCTATACAGAAGCTGGAGTGCCTGGATTGAAGCAGATGATGGAGCTAGAGCTTGATGCGCAGATTGTAGGGCCAGAAGCCTTTGCGGATCCAAAGCTTATGGAGGCTGAGGGGGCAGAAGGAGTACTCTACTCTATCCCTGTAACTTCTGATGATACAGCTTTTGCGGAGAAATATATGGCATTCACGGAAGCGGAGGAGCTTCCTGCCTTTGCAATGCAGTCTTATGATGCGATGATGACCTTTGCTATGGCGCTCACAGAAATGGGAGATGCTGTTGATATGGCTGCTTTGCCAATGACGCTTCGAGAGATGGAGGCATATGAAGGTGTTTCTGGAACTATAGAATTTGATGGAAATGGTGATATAGAAACAGCTGCATACGAAATGGTACAAATCAAGGACCAGGCAAGTGTTCCCTACGAGCCGCAAGAGTAAGCGATAGACTTTTTATGTTGCTCCTCCATACTAGGGCTACCGATTGGTAGCCCTTTTCTATGCAATTTTTCCTCAATGGACTGATTACAGGAAGTCTCTACGCCCTTGTGGCAGGAGGGTTTGCTTTGATATATGGGACGAACCGCTTTGTGCACTTTGCGCATGGAAGCGTGATTACCTATTGTGCCTATATGCTCATGGCCTCTACCTCGTGGTGGGGAGTGCCTTGGTATGTGAGCTTTTTGCTCCTTCCCCTTTTTGGTGCCTGCTTTGGGTGGCTGCTCTTTCGCGTGGTGTACTTGCCAATGATGAGAAAAGGTAGTTCATCTTCAGTACTGCTTATCGCAAGTATCGCATTGATGCTCCTACTTGATAATTTGGTACAGGTGCTGTTTGGTGTAGGGGTGCAAACTACCTCTGGGATCCCTTCTCTGGGAAGTCTCAATATAGCTGGAGGTATCGTGACAGGATGGCAGCTTGTGACTATGGGGCTTGCTGTACTTCTGCTCATTGGCCTTTGGGTGTTTACTAAGCGCACAAGCATGGGGACAAAGATGCGCGCAGTTGCAGATCATCCTGAACTTGCTAGTCTCACTGGTATTGCATCTGAAACCATACAGGGTATGAGTTTTTTTGTAGGGTCTTTTTTGGCTAGTATTGCGGGGCTGTGCATGGCTATTGTACTGAGTGTGGAGCCGTTGATGGGGACCAATATGATGATCAAAGGTTTTACCGGGGCTGTTATTGGAGGAAT